>NZ_JBITMV010000017.1:0-181315 GCF_044466625.1 Micromonospora sp. NPDC049366 | reverse complement strand
GATCAACACAGGCGCGGCCAGCGGCCGGACCCCACCACGAGCCCCGTCAACCCTCGCCGACCAGCACCAACAGGATGCAACTAGCCCCCAGAAGTTACTCGCGGGCAAGCCGCGACGGCGGGCGTCAACGGCGAGCCGGGTCGGCAGGTTGGGTTGAGGCAGCGGCGACCGATATCAGGGCGATGCCGTCTGCGTCGACTGCTCCTCACAATCCAGTCACCCGCCCAGCGCTCGCGGCCGGCCGTCGCCGTGTCGAGGCCCCCCCGGAGTTGCGCGCCCGTCAGCGGTCGTTTCCCGCGCGCAGCCAGGCGATGTAGTCGGCGGCGGCGCGCTCGGTGTCGTACTCGGGGACGTAGCCGTCCGCGTTCGAGGTGGCCCGGCCGGAGGCCACGTTGTAGGTGCGGTGGCGCAGCTTGTCGGCCAGGTGCAACAGGGCGATCGCGCGCCCGGTGTCCTTCACGTAGCACAGGTCGAGGGCGTCCTCGGCGTACGGCGTCCCGGCCTGCGACGACAGGTCGAGATCGGTGCCGCGGGCGGCGGCGTGCACGAGGGCGGGCGCCGGGAAGAACGGGTCCTCGTGACCGCCCGGACCCCAGGTGCCGGAGATTCGGTAGTTGACGACGTCGAGACCGGTGGCCTCGGCCAGCCAGTCGTCGAGCAGTTCACCGATCTTCTTGAAGGTGGGGATGACGTGGAAGGAGTTCATCGGCAGCGGCAGGTCCTCCCGCAGGGCGCCGGTTCCGGGAGCGCCGTGGTAGACGCCGATGGTGCTGGCGACACCCACCCGCCGTACGCCCCACTCCTCGGCGACCTGGAAGATGTTGAGCAGGCCGCCGAGCGCCTCGCGGGTGGCGGGGACCGGCGCGTCGGCCCCGACGGGCCAGGGCATGGAGCCGGCCAGGTGGACGATCCCCGTGATCTTGTGGCGGGCGCCGAGGGCGAGCAGGTCCGACAGGTCGGTGACGTCACCCCGCTCGATCGCGACCTTGGTGTCGGCGAGGACGGGCGGCAGCCCGGTGGCGCGGCGCTGCACCAGCACGCACTCCTCGCCCTGGTCGAGCAGCGCCCGAACGGTGTGCGACCCGATGAAACCCGTACCCCCGGTGACCAGGACGGCCATGATGTGTCTCCCTCCGAGACAAACGGAACCCTGTTCCACAACTATACGGAACAAGGTTCCGGATCATCAACCCGGGCGCGCTTCGCGCACCGCGGTCGACGACACCGCGGCGAGTGCGGGCTGCGCGGGCAGAAACACGGTGGGGACACCCAGCGACTGGTTCATCGCGGCGAGCCGGTGCTCGGCCTGGAGGTCGGTGGTGTTGCGCACGCCGCGGACGATCACCTCAACGCCATGGCGGCGGCAGTAGGTGGCGGTCAAGCCGCGCCAGGCCGCCACGGTCACGGAGGTCCACTCGGCGGGCACGATGGCCCGGACGGCGGCCGCGCGCTCCTCCTCGTCGGTGTCCGGATGCTTGCCGCTGTTGACCGCGACGAGCACGACCACCTCGTCGAAGAGCCGGCGTGCCCGATCCAGCACATCCAGATGTCCTTCGGTGAAGGGATCGAAGCTGCCGGGGTAGACGGCCCGTATGCCGCTGTCGCTCATGGCCCGACTGTAGGTACCGACCGTGGGAGGCCGCCGACGGCGGACGCAACTCGTCGGCGGCGGGCTCGTTGGTGCGACAAGGGGGCGGACGGAGGCGGACGATGGCGGCGCGACACGGTGCCGACCTGCTGCGTCCTCCCACGAGTTCGGGCCGCGCGACGTTCCTGGAGCTCTTCTTCGACCTGGCCTTCGTCGTCGCGCTGACCCAGGTCTCGCACCGCTTCGCCGACCTGGGTGACGACACCGGCTGGACGCTCGTCACAGGGTTCGGTCGTACCCTGCTGCTTTTCATGGCGCTCTGGCTGGTCTGGTCGCACACCACCTGGATCACCAGTCGCTACGAACCGGAGCGATCGATCATCCAGGCCGTCGTGGTCGGCACCATGCTCGCCGGCCTGGTCATGGCGGTGACGCTGCCACGGGCCATGGAGGAGCGCGCGCCGGCGTTCGCGGCCGCGTACCTGACGGTGACGGTGGTGCGGCCGCTGGTCGTCGCGGCCGCGCTGCGTGGCCATCCCCGGCGGCTGGTGCCGATCCGGCTCGCCACGTGGGCTGTCGCGAGCACGCCGCTCTGGCTGGCCGGCGCGCTGGGCCCGGAACGACTTCTCCCGCCGCTGTGGGCCGCTGCCGTCGCCGTCGACTACCTCGCCTGGGCTCTGGGCTGGCCGGTGCCGTGGCTCGGGGCCTCGGCGGTGCACCGCTGGCGCGTCGCGGGGACGCACCTCGCCGACCGTTACCAGCAGATGTTCCTCATCGCGCTCGGCGAGTCGATACTGGTCATCGGCGTCGTCTTCGGCGGCACCGACTACTCCGTGGAGCGGGCAGCCGCCTTCGCGGTCGCGTTCGCCACCAGCGCGTTGCTCTGGCGGATCTACTTCTACCGTGCCGGTCTGCTGCTGACCGACGCGTTGGGCCGGGCAGGCATGCCCGGCCGGCTGGGCACGGCGTTGGAGCGGACCCATCTGCTGATCGTGCTCAGCGTGCTCGTCACCTCGGTCGGCTACGACCTGGTGATCGACGATCCGTTCGGGCCGCCGCGACCCACGTGGCTGCTGTTCGTGGTCGGTGGTCCGGTGCTCTTCCTGCTCGCCCGGGTGCGGCTGGAGCACGAGACCTTCGGCCGGGTCTCCCGATCCCGGGTGATCGGAATCGTGGCCCTCCTGCTGCTCACACCGGCGATGGCCTACGGGGCGCCGATGCTCGGGCTGAACGTCGTGGCCGGAGTGCTGGCCCTGGTCGCGATCCTCGACGCGCTACGGAGCCGGGGACGGCCGTCGGAGGTGCCCTCCCCGCCGATCGGGCGGGCCACGTCCGGCGATCGCGACCCCGAGGCGTGACCCGCGCGGCAACGGCCTGGCGCGGCTCAGGCCGGGACGCTACGCTCTGCCGCGATGAATCCTTCTCTCAGATTGGGGGTCCGGTTCGTGCAAGGTGAGTGCTGATGCGCTCTCCGGCCGCGAACGCGGATTCTCGCCTCTCCCTCTGGCGGCAGGTACGCGAATACGCCGTGCCGCCCTCCATGATCGAAGCCGCGACCGCTCGTCGTCACGTCGGTGACTGGGCCGGAGCGTGCGCCGCCGCTCGCGTCGACGTCGACCTCGACCTGCGCGCCGTCACCCGCGACCACGGCCGTGAGCTGGCCGCCCGGCTGCGGGCTGATCTCCGGCACCTCGCGCCGGACCTGTTGCGCTGGCATCTGCCGAGGATCGCGCCCGACGGCCTGTTGCGTCCGGGCCTGACCCTCGCACTGGCCTCGTACGGCCCGACCGAACACGACGATGCCGAGCCGGTGCATCTGGTGGTCCGGACGCCACCGGCCTGGGCGGACGCGGGACAACGAGTCAGCCTGACATTGTGGACCGGGTCCCGTGACGAGGGCAGCCAAGCCCGACCGCGTCCGCACCCCGACCGTCGGTACCGCCTCGACCTGCACCGTCACCTGTGGGACGTACGACGATCCGACGAGCTCCGGAGCCGGTCGGGTGCCCGGCAGCCGCCCCTCGAAGCCGCCACCGCCACGTGCCCGGATCCCTCGTGGAACGCGCTGCGGGAAGGCGGTTACGCGGTGCACCGGTGGGCCGCCGAAGCGGCGCTCCTGCTCCGTGCCGAAGGCCGGACCAGCGGCGGCGTGGCGGTGCGTCTCGGCCCTCGACGTCGTCTGCTCCTGGACATCGCCGCGGCGGGGCCGGGTCCTCGGCCGCCCAGCGCACGGATCGCCGGAGCGTCGCGGGCCGGTCGGGTCGCCGGGCTCCCGGTGCTGCCCGACGCGGCGACCTGGACGGCACCTGACCTGGAACTGCTGCGGCACGGGCTGATCGAGGTCCACCAACTCCACCCGCTGGTGGCCGCCGCGCTGATGCCCGGTCACCGGGCGGCCGGCCCTCGGCCGTCCCCGGACCCGGCAGCAGCGCCACGCCTCGTGGCCTGCCGGGGAGCCCGGCACCGCATCGGCCTGGTCGACGGCGTGCTCACACCCCTCGACCACGAACCGGCGGAGATCCGCCGGGAGGAGCTGCTGGCCGCGCTGACCGGCACCCCGCTGCCCTGCCTACAGGCGATCGACGAGGCACACCGCCGACCGGAGTGCCTTCCCGACATCCGCGCCCGCCTGGACCACGGCGACGTGGCCGGAGCCCTGGCCACCGTCGAGGCGCTGCTCGGACCCGACGCGCTGCTACGCGACGGCAACCTGCGCGACGAACTGGAAACCGCCGCGCAGCGGCGGATCACGTTCGGGCTGTACCGGGCCGGGCTGACCGGACACACGCCCAATCCACCCTGCCGTGACGTACGGCCCAAGCGTGGTCGCTCCCACCCCCGTCACGCGATCACCCGCTGACCAGCGGGCCCTCAATTCTTCGTCCGGCTTCCACGCCGGCCTGACACGACTCAAAGGTGATCGCAGATGCTCTCCGCCCGTACCTCGCTCGACACCGCCCCCGCGTCGCAGCTCGACGTTGCCGCCGACCTGGTCGCGCTGTTGTCCGACACCGCCACCGAGACCCGCGCCAACCCGCAACTGGAGGCGCTGACCCTGGCCGTGGCCGCCGACCTGCCGGTCCTGCTGTGGGGCGAGCCGGGAATCGGCAAGACCGCCGCGCTGACGCAGCTCGCCGCGTCGCTGAACCTGCCGCTCACGACCGTGATCGCCAGTGTCCACGAGCCATCCGACTTCGCGGGGCTGCCGGTCGTCGGCGACGACCCGGCCCTCCAGGGCGTGCCGATGGCCCCGCCCGACTGGGCTGTGCGCCTGGTACGCGCCGGCCGCGGACTGCTGTTCCTGGACGAACTGTCCACCGCCCCGCCGGCCGTGCAGGCCGCACTGCTGCGTCTCGTGCTGGAACGGCGCATCGGCAGCTTGCGCCTACCGGCCGAGGTCCGGATCGTGGCCGCCGCCAACCCGCGATCCTCGGCCGCCGACGGCTGGGAGCTGAGCCCGCCGCTGGCCAACCGCTTCGTCCACCTGCAGTGGACCCACGACCACGACGTCGTCGTACGCGGTCTGGGCGGGACCTGGCCCCGGGCGGCACTGCCTCAGCTCGACCCGGAACGGCTGTCGGAGGCCGTCACCTTCGCCCGCCGCGCCGTGTGCGGCCTGCTGGCGGCCCGCCCGGGGCTCGTGCACCGGATGCCCACCAACGAAGCCGGCCGTGGTGGTCCGTGGCCGTCGCCGCGCAGCTGGGAGATGACCCTTCGTCTGATCGCCTTCGCCACCGCGGCCGACACCACCCGGGAGGTCCTGTCGATGCTGGTCAGAGGTGCCGTGGGCGACGGCCCGGGGTTGGAGCTGCTGGCCAGCCTCGACCGGATGGACCTTCCCGACCCGGAGGTGCTGCTCGCCGACCCGGCCGCCGCCGCCCTGCCCGAGCGCGGCGACCTACGCCAGGCCGTCCTGGACGGCGTGGTGGAGGCCGTACGCCAACGACCGGATCGCCGCCGCTGGGATGCGGCCTGGGCCCTGCTGGTCCGGGCGCTCGAGACAGGCGCCCCGGACCTGGTGGTCGTCCCCGCCTCCACCCTCGCCCGGCTGCGTCAGGAGGACTGGGACGTCCCCGCGTCGATCGAGCGGCTGGCTGGGGCGGTGTCCCTGTCCCGACGGGCCGACCAGACGGCGACCCGGATCGCCGCCGCCGCGGGGGCCGCCCGTTGAGCACCGACCACGCCGGCTCCCTGGACCGGGACAAACTCTTCACCGCCCGACTGCACGCCGCCCGAGCCCGGCCCTACCTCGCGACAGCGCTGTTCGCCCTGCACGTCGTCGAGTCACGGCAGGTACCCACGATGGGGGTCGACCCGCACTGGCGGTGTTATGTCTCGCCGGCGTTCGTGGACCGCACACCGGTGGAGGAGCTCGCCGGAGTCTGGGTGCACGAGGTCTCACACCTGCTCCGCGACCACCACGGGCGCGGCGACCGGGTCGCGCGGGAACGCGGGCTGACTGGGCCGGGGGAGCGGCTGCGGATGAACATCGCCGCCGACTGCGAGATCAACGACGACATCTTCGGCGATGGGCTGGTCCGCCCCGACGGTGCCGTCGATCCCGACTCCCTGCTGCTGCCCGCGGGACAGCTCATGGAGGACTACCTGCGGCTGTTCCGGCTCGGCCCGCGTACCCAGCATCTGGCCTGGTTGGACTGCGGCAGCGGCGCCGACGGGCTGAAGCGGGAGTGGGACCTCGGATCCGACGGCGCGCACGCCCTCAGCGCGCAGGAACGGGACGCGGTGCGGTTCCGGGTGGCCGAGGGCATCAGCGGCCGACCGGGAAACGTCCCCCAGGGCTGGCGCCGATGGGCGGAACAGGCGTTCCACCCGCCGCAGCCCTGGCGGGAACTCCTGGGCGCGGCGGTCCGCTCGGCGGTCTCCGCGCCCGGCGTGGGCGAGGACTACACCTACGGCCGGCCGTCGAGACGCTCCGCCGGCACACCCGGCATCGTCCTTCCGGCGCTGCGGCGCCGACCCCCGACGGTCTGCGTCATCATCGACACCTCCGGCTCGGTCAGCGACGCCGAACTGGGCAGTGCCCTGCTCGAGGTCGCCGCGATCTCTCGGGCCGTGGGCGGCCGCCGCGACCTGGTCACCGTGCTGCCGTGCGACGCGGCGGCCCGGACCGTACGCCCACTGTGTCAGGCCGAGGACATCGCGTTGATCGGCGGTGGGGGTACGGACCTGCGTGCGGGTTTCGCCCGCGCGGTCCGGCAGAGCCCACGCCCGGACGTCATCGTGGCGCTGACCGACGGGCAGACGCCCTGGCCCGCGGCGCGGCCGCCGGCCCGGACCGTCGTCGGGCTGTTCCAACGAGCCGCCAGGTGGGACGAGGCGGACGGCGACTACCGGCCGGACCACCCACCCGAGTGGGCGCGCGTGGTCACCATCGGATCCCTTTCCAACGGGCGCTGAGACCAGGCCGTGTCGCCCGGGGCGATGTCGCACGGCACTCGCACGGCTGGTGAGTCTCTCACCAGCACGGTTTGCGGCAATTCGGCACGACGAGCGCGCAGCCGCCACCACGGGTCTCCGCGACGGCAGGTTGGCGTGAACGACGTCACGCCAATTCGGCGCAAGTCGGTGAACAGACCCGGCCGAAACCCGTTCGCAAGGGCGTGAGGTTGAACTCGACTTTAGACATGCTGGCTGGGGCGCATGCGCCGGTGGACCCATCTTGGAAGGTCCTGAGGTGAACCGACTGCTGTCCCGGATCGGGGCGATGTCCGTCGCGCGCCCCTGGCTGACCCTGACCGCCTGGGTCGCCGTCCTGGTGCTGGCACTCGGCCTGGCCGGCACAGTGGGCGGCACGCCCCGCGACGACTACGACGTGCCCGGCACCTCGTCACAGGCCGGCACGGACCTGCTCCGGGAGCGGTTCCCCGACCTGTCCGGCACCGAGGCACGGGTGGTGGTGCACGACCCGGACGGCGGAAAGCTGGATCCGGCGTTGCTGGACCGGGTGGCCGACGCGCTGGGCACGGTGGACCGGGTCGGCGTCAGCGGCCCGGCTCAGCTCTCCGCCGACGGCGACACCGCGATCATCGACGTCCGCTACACCGTTCCCGTGACCGACCTCGAGGCCGACGCCATGGACCAGCTGCGTACGGCCACCGGACCGGCGCGAGATGCGGGCCATCGGGTGGAGTACGCAGGTCAGGTTCCAGAGGGCGAGAAGTCCGCCAGCCACACCGGCGAGCTGATCGGCGTGCTGGTCGCACTCGTCATCCTGATCATCGCCTTCGGGTCGGTGGTGGCGGCCGGATTGCCGATCATCGCCGCGCTGATCGGACTCGGCATCGGTTCGTCGGGAATCCTGCTGCTGGCCGCGCTCACCGACATCGGCACCACCGCGCCAGCCGCCGCCGCGATGGTCGGCCTGGGCGTCGGCATCGACTACGCCCTGCTGCTGGTGACCCGACACGTCGAAGGCCTGCGTGCCGGACTGGAGCCACGGGCTGCGGCGGTGCGGGCCACCGCGACCGCCGGCCGGTCGATTCTCGTGGCCGGCGCGATCGTGTTGATGTCCCTGTTCGGGTTGCTCTTCTCCGGTCTCGCCGCCTACCGCACCTACGGGTACGCCACCGCGATCGTCGTGGCGACGGTGATGACCGCGGCGATCACCCTGGTACCGGCGCTGTGCGTGCTCAGCGGCCGGCGGATCATTCGCCGTCGACCCGCCGAGAGAGCCACCGAGCCGCAGCGGCCACCGATGACCGCCCGCTGGGCGCAGCGGGTGGGCCGACGTCCCGCCGGTTGGGCCCTGCTCGCCCTGGCGGTCCTGCTACTGCTCGGTGCCCCCGCACTGACCATGCGGACCTGGCCGCAGGACGCGGGCAGCCAGCCCACCGAGAACACGGTCCGCCGGGCGTACGACCTCATCGCCGCCGAATTCGGACCCGGCGCGTACGCCCCGCTCGTGGTGGCCATGGACCTGACCGAAGTACCGCAGGAGTCCGTGCCGGCGCTGCGAGACCAGATCGCGGCGGTGCCGGGCGTGGCGATGGTCTCCGAACCGCTGGTGGCACCCGACGCCACGGCGGCCGTGCTGACCGTGCAGTTGCAGTTCAGCCCGCAGGACGAACGCTCCGGTGAGCTGGTGAACCAGCTACGCGCCGACGTGTTGCCGGCCGGCGCGGAGATCACCGGGGTGACCGCCGTATTCGTCGACATCGCCGACCTGCTGGCCGAACGGCTGTGGCTGGTGGTCGGCGTGGTGGTCGGCCTGTCGCTGATCCTGCTGACCATCGTGTTTCGCAGCGTCCTGGTGCCGATCAAGGCCGCGCTGGTCAACCTGCTCAGCGTCGCCGCCGCGTACGGCGTGCTGACGGCGGTCTTCCAGTGGGGCTGGGGCAGCCAGTTGCTCGGGGTCGACCATCCGGTGCCGGTCTCGACCTGGGTTCCGCTGCTGCTCTTCGCTGTCCTGTTCGGGCTCTCCATGGATTACGAGGTTTTCCTGCTCTCCCGGGTCAGGGAGGAGTGGCTGGCCACCGGGGAACCGTTCCAGAGCGTGGTACACGGTCTGGCCGCCACCGCCCGGACCATCACCGCCGCGGCACTGATCATGGTGGTGGTGTTCGCCGGCTTCATGACGAACGCCGACATCGTCACGAAGATGATCGGCGTCGGGTTGGCCACCGCCGTCGCCCTGGACGCCACGATCGTCCGGCTGGTCCTGGTGCCGGCGACGATGATGCTCTTCGGCCGGGCCAACTGGTGGCTGCCGGGGTGGCTGGACCGGCTGCTGCCGGCCGTCGGCCGGGCGAACACCGGCCCCGAAGGCCTCCCCGGCGAGTCCGCGGCGGCCGAGGAGACCCGTCCGGCGGAGACGGTCAGCGCACGCTGACCCGCCGCATCACCGGCCCGGACGCCCTGCCCGGGCCGGTGATCTCTGCAGCCTGGAGCTGGCATGGCATTGGTCGGCGGCACCCATCGCGCCATAGTCGTGGCACCGGCCGGTCGGCGACCGGTGTGGGGGGCGGCGCGGCTGGCCGGCAGCGATCACAATCGGGCCGTGCGGCGTCGGATGTGGAAGTGGGGCCTGCTCGCCGTCGTGGCGGCGCTCGCGGCGGGCGGCTCCGCCTGGGTCTGGTGGCGGTACGACTTCGAGAAGGTCAACTGGACCTGGGGGGTGGTCGCCGGGTTCATCGGGCTCTACCTGCTGCTGGACCAGGTGTTCCGTCCCCAGCCGGCGGATCTCGCCGCGGCCGGGGCGCAGCGCCGGGCGGCCGCCGACGAGTTGGCCGAACTGATCCGTCGCGACCCCACGGACGAGGCACTGCTGCGCGCCGTCGATGAGCCGTACCCGCTGCCCGTGCGCTGGCACACCGCGCCGGACCGACTTCTCCCCTCGTGGCGGGCGATCGGCCGGTCCAGCGAGGCGACCCCGATCGACCTGTCCGGGCGGGACGGCGCACTGTGGAGCTGCTACCGGTCGGTGCCCTCGGGACGACTGCTGCTGCTGGGGCCACCCGGCTCCGGCAAGTCGGTCATCGCGTTGCGAATGGCCCGGCAGCTGCCGGTGCACCGGGAACCGGACGAGCCGATCCCGGTGCTCCTGCCGGCCGACTCGTGGGACCCGGACCGGGAGACCCTCCCGGACTGGCTGGTCGACCGGATCGGCCGCCGGTACCCGCGCCTCGCCGCCGCGCATCCCCGCCGCGGCGCCGTCCTGCGCGACCTCGTCGAGACCGGCCTGGTCATCCCCGTCCTCGACGGGCTCGACGAGGTGCCCGACGAGCGGCTCGTCGCCTGCATCGAGGAGCTGAACGCGTTGCCGACGCAGCGGTTCGTCCTCACCTGCCGAACCTCCGTCTACGAGCGCTACCTGACGCAGGGGGAGAAGCTGCGCGGCACGGCCGTGGTCCTGCTGGCGCCGCCGGCACCCGCCGAGGTCGCCGACTACCTGGTGGACGCGGCCCCCTACCACCAGGTCGACAACTGGGCGACGGTGGCCGCCGCCCTCGGCGCCGAACCGCACCTGACCGGGGCGCTCTCCACCCCGCTGATGGTGACGATGGCCCGCAGCGCCTTCGACCAGCCGGGCACCGACCCACGCGACCTCCTGCCGGTCGCCCGACAGCGGCGCCGCCGCACCGTCGAGGACGACCTGCTCACCCGGGCGGTGGACGCCGCCCTGCGGTCCCGCCGGGGCGGGCAGGGCCTGCGCCGCTGGGATCCGGTCAGGGCCCGCGAATACCTGGGCACCCTGGCCGCGCACCTGGAGTCACTGGACGTCCGCGAGTTCCGCTGGTGGCAGCTGCCGGCCGCGCTGCCCGGATCCTTCTGGGCGGTCGTCGCGGGTCTCCGGACCGCCCTGGCGGTGTGGCTGGCGTCGACGCTCTCCCGGGACGCGCTCACCGCGGTCGCCGCCCTGGTTACCGACCCGGCCACCGGGAACCTCCTCGACGTGCTCGCCGACGGGACCGGTGGCCTGACGCTCGCGGCCTTCGTCGCGGGCGCGGCCGTCGCGCTCGCCCGCGGCGATGGTACGGCCCAACCGCGCCGGATCGCGTACGTCGGCGGAGGTCGAGCCTTCCGCGTGGGACTCGTCAACGGGCTGGTCGGCGGAATGCTCCTGGCCTTCCTGACGTACGCGCTGCTGTCCGGGATCGCGTCGCCGAGCAGGCAGCTGGTCGGGCTGCTGGACGCCGTGCCGGGGCTGCCGCCCTGGTCCGACCCGGCCAGGGCGGCGGTGCTGGCGGGCGTGCTGTGGTGGGCGTACCGAATCGTCCGCGTCGGGCTTCGCGTCGACGTCTCGGCACCCGCCGATCTCGGAGCGACCAGCGTGGCCGAGACCGTCGAGGCGGACCGCGCGGCCACCGTCGCCCTCGCCCTGTCGAGCTGCGCGATCGCCGTGCTGCGGGTGCTCGTCCTCGCGGGCCTGCTGCGCCTGGCCGGGGTGCTCACCGGGACACCGCCCCTGGCGGCGCTGCTCTACGCGGGGACGGGCCTCGGCCTGGGGTGGTGGCTGCTGCGCGACGGCGGCGGGGCGTGGCTTCGCTTCGCGGTGGCCCGGGCCGCGCTCGCCACCCGCGGACGCACCCCGCACCGGCTGCTCGCCTTCCTGGCGTACGCCGAGGCGGTGGGCCTGCTGCGGCAGGGAGCCGGCGGCTACCGGTTCCGGCACGCGCGGCTGCAGAGCCGCCTCGCCAGCGGGTCGGCGGCCGGGCGGCGGGGGAGCCGACTGCGTGAGGACTTCGGCGTCGAACTGGCGCGGGCCGGCTACTGGACCGAGGCGTTCGGGGTGTTCGCCGGCATCACGCGGTTCCGGTCGGTGAGCATCGGACACGCCGACGACCTGACCGTGGCCGCGTTGCGCAAGGCGCTGCTCGCGGGCGCGGCGGCCGGCGAGTGGACCCGGGCGGCGGAGCTGCTGACCCTGGTGCCGCCGCCCGCCCCGCCGGCAGACCCGACGATCCGTCCCGCCGACGGCGACCGGGTCGGTGAGCAGCGGCACCGGGTCGCCCGTCTGATCGCCGACGACGCGCCGCTCGCGGAGCTGGTCGCCGCGGTCCGGGACCTGCGCCGGGCCGAGCCGGGGGCCGGCACCGACGGTCTGCTGGCCGTCCTGCACCTCGCGGGCGGCGACACCGACGCCGCGCTGGCCCTGCTGCGTCAGCGCGGCGCGGCGGACGCCGACGACGAGCCGGCCGACCGGCTGCCGCCGATCGCGGCGGGGCTGCTCGCTCGGCTGCTCACCGACCGGGGCGATCCCGCGTCCGCCCTGCGGGTGTGCCACGAGGAGCTGCTGCTGGCCGACTACCTGCCGGACGACGACGACCTGCTCACCGCCGCCGAGACCTGGCGCTGGTCGGTCGAGGTGATGCGCCGGGTCACGGACGAGCGGGCCGTGCTGCTGCACCGGATCCGCGTGGCCCTGGCCGACCGGCGACGGCACCGCCGCGGAGTCGAGTTCGGCCGACGTGAGCTGGCCGAGATGGGGCTGCAGGCCTGCCACGCGTTGATCAGCCACCAGACGCTGGGCCCGCTCGCCGTCGCGCTGTCCCGGCGGCTCGCCGTCCTCCTCGCCGACCCGCGGATCGTCGCGCGGACGGTCAGCCGCAGCGCTCCGATGTGGCACGGCGGCTGACCGGGCGCAGGCGGGCGATGGTCAGCGGTCGCCGGTCGGCTGGGGTGGCACGGTCGGCGCGGGCGGTGCCGTCGGTTGGGGCTCCGGTGGTGCCGTCGTTTGGGGTGCCGGTGGTGCCGTCGGTTGGGGCGCCGTGGGTGGCGGTGGCGCGGTCGACTGGGACTCGTCGGCGGCGGGCGGGGCCTCGGTGCTGGGAGGCGGTAGGGGGCCGGGGTGTGGGCGGTGGCGGTGCGCGAGCAGCTCGTCGATCCACCGTGCGGCGGCCCGCTGCCGGTCGAGCATGTGCCGCCGTGCCTCCGCCAACTCCTCATCGGTGTCGCTGTCGCGGTCGGTGTCGTCGCCGCCCCGCCGCGCGTTCAGGATCGCCGCCCACCGTCCGCTGAGCCGTTCCGCGTGCCTCGCCTGTCGCAGGTGTTCGTCGAGCTCGCAGTCCAGTGTGACCAGTCGGTCCACGTGCGGCTGGAGCGACTGTCTGATCCGGTCGTCCAGGCGGACCGCGACGTCCGGCTCGCAGGTGACCCGGACAGCGCCGCGTGGGTAGGACCACGGCGATTGCGCGGCGAGGACCCGTTGCAGGTGGGTCTCCAACTCGGCGGCGCGCTGCGGGGCGATGTCCCGGGCGGCGTCGGTGGCGAGGCGGGTCAGCCGGTGGATCGCGTGCGGCATGAAGTAGCCGGCGTACCAGCTGAGCGTCTCGGCGCGCAGGCTCGGCGTCGACGACCAGGTGAACGTGGCGCGTAGGTGGAAGTTGTAGACGTAGCCCTTGGCCGGCACGCTGATCAGCCGGGGCGCGTCGCGCTGCTCCACGAGCGGGTCGGGCGGGGGCGGGGTGGGGTCCGGTCGCGCGGGTGTCTCGTCCTGCAGCGAGTCGGCGAGCCGCTCCCAGTGGTGTCGCAGCCAGCGAGCCACCCGGACACTCCGGTCCCGGGTGGAGGTCAGGCCACGTAGTCCTCGCTGACGCCAGCGGCCGGTGGCTGTCGGGTCCGCGTCGGGGCCGTCCGTCATGAATCCCTCCCCGCTCCGCGATCCCACGCTAACAACGGGTAGCCGATCCTCCCGCCGCCACGCCGACGTGACACCACCGCGTCGCGTGACGATCGTCGGGTGGCCGTCTGCCGGTCAGCTGCGGACGACATCCTGCCTGGGTGCGCAGACTGCCCACCGTCCACGGATACCGGCTGCTCGGCGGCGCGGGCGCCACACTTCTCGCCGGTGCCGGCCTGGCCGCGGGCGCGCTGCCGATGGGCACCCAGGCGTCGTGGTGGAGCGCGTTGCGACACCTCGCGGGTCCGGCGTTGCTCTGTGGGTACGCCGGCCTGACCCTGCTCGCCGTCGCCTGGTGGTGGGCGGGCCGGGACCTGCGCCGGACGCGCCGGGTCGCGGCGGGGCCCGGGGCGGGACGGCTCGACCGGCGGTCCACGGCGCTCACCCTGGCCTGCTGGGCGGGGCCGCTGCTGCTCTGCCCGCCCCTGTTCAGCCGGGACGCGTACAGCTATCTCGCGCAGGGCGCGATGGTGCTCGCCGACATCGACGTCTACCGGCACGGGGTGGCGGCGCTGGGCGGTCGGCTCGCCGCCGAGGTGCCGCTGATGTGGCAGCAGACGCCCGCGCCGTACGGGCCGGTGTTCCTCGCCATCGCCGCCGCGGTGTCGGCGCTGACCGGCGGCAAGCTGGTGCTCGGTGTGCTCGGGCTGCGCCTGGTGGCGTTGGCCGGGGTGGCCCTGCTGGTCACCTACCTGCCCCGGCTGGCCCGGCACTGCGGGGTCGACCCCGGCGCCGCGTTGTGGCTCGGGGTGCTCAACCCGCTGGTGCCGCTGCACCTGATCGCCGGCGCGCACAACGAGGCGGTGATGCTGGGGCTCCTGGTCGCCGGGCTCTGCCTCGCCTTCGACCGTCGGTTCGAGGTGGCCACCGTGCTCGTCACCCTGGCCGCGCTGGTGAAGGCCCCGGCGGTGGTCGGTCTGCTCGTGGTGGTGTCACTAGCCACCCGGCACGCCGGGCGTCGGGCCGCGCTGGCCCGCACCGCCGGGTTCGCGGCGGGCACGGCCGCCGCGGTCACCTGGGCCACCGGCATCGGGTACGGCTGGGTCGGCGCCCTCGGCACCCCGGTCTACCGGCACAGCTGGTCGCTGTCGAGCGCCCTCGGCCGCGGGGCGACCCGGCTGGCCGCCGCGCTCGGGCTGGATCTGGGTGACGGCCCGATGCGGCTGTGCCTCGCCCTCGGGCTGGTCGCCGCGCTCGTCTCCGCCGGGGCGGCGTGGTGGTGGCGACGGCGGCTCGGGCCCGCGTACGCGTCGGGGTTGGCCCTGGTGGCGGTGGCGCTGCTCGGCCCGGCGACCCGGCCCTGGTACGCCCTGTGGGGGCTGGTCCTCATCGCGGCGGCCGCGCCGGACACGTGGCCGGCACGGGCGCCGGCGGGCCGGGCGGCGCCGAGCGCGTGGGTGCGCCCTGCGGCGGCGTGCGGGGCGGTGGTGCTGGCGTTCGTGGCCCTGCCCAGCGGCTTCGGACCCGACGGGACGCAGGCGCTGCTCGCCGCCGCCGGGGTGCTGGTCGGCCTGGTCGCGGTCGGCTGGCTGCGGCTGCTCACCGTCGCGGTGCGGCCCGTGCCGGTGCCGGTGATCCGGTGAGCACCGCGCGACCCGGCACCGTCGGGGTGGGACGCGGCACCCTGCGCCGCGCGCTCCTCGTGACCGGGCTGGCGGCGCTGCTCGGGGTGCTCATCGCGGTGCTGCCCGGCCATCGGGGCTGGTTCGACGTCGGGGTCTACCACGGCGCGGTGGGCTACTGGGCGCGCGGCGGCGACCTCTACGAGTGGGTGACGTGGAACGGGTACGGGTTCACCTACCCGCCGTTCGCCGCGGTCAGCATGCTGCCGATGGCGGCGCTGGCCTGGTATCCCACGATCGTGGCGCACCTGGCGCTCACCGCGGCGGCGACGGTGTTCCTGCTGGTGCTGCTGGTGGACCCGCTGGCGCGGTGGGCGGGGTGGAGCCGGTGGTACGCGTTCGCGCTCGCCGCCCTGCTGCTGGCCGGGCTGAACCCCGTGCGGGACACGATCAGTTTCGGTCAGGTCAACCTGCTGCTCGTTGCCCTCGTCTATCTGGACCTGTGGCTGCTGGAGCGCGGCAACCGGGCGGCGGGGATCGGCATCGGACTGGCTGCGGCCATCAAGCTCACTCCTGCGATCTTCATCGGCTACCTGCTCGTCACCCGACGTCGGCGCGCGGCGGCCACCGCCACCGGCGCCTCGGCCGTCGCCACCGCGTTCGCCGCCGTCGTCGCCCCGGACGCCTCACGCACCTTTTTCACGGAGGCGCTCTGGGACACCGAGCGGATCGGCAAGCTCGCGTACGTGTCGAACCAGTCGCTGCTCGGCCTGGTCGCCCGGCTCGACCGGGACCACCCGGACCGGCGGCTGTGGCTGGTGCTGGTCGCCGTCACGCTGGCGGTGTGGGTCGTGCGCTCCCGCCGGGCCGTCCGGGCCGGGGACGAGCGGGCCGGCTTCGCGCTGACCGGGATCACCGCGTGCCTGGTCAGCCCGATCACCTGGGTCCACCACCTGGTGTGGCTGGTGCCGGCGTTGGTGGTGGTCGCCGCGTCGACGCTGCCGTGGCCGCCGGCCGACCGGGTCGCCCGTCGCCGGCTGCACGCGGGCCTCGCCGGGTACGTGGTGCTGTCCAGCGGTCTCGTCTGGGTCTTCGCCAACGATCCGGGCAGCGTGGCCGGCTTCGTCGGTGGCAACGGCTACGTCTTCGTGTCGATCGCGCTGCTCGCGTTTCTCCCGCTCGACCGTTCACCGGACATTGTGGAGCAGTTAGGGCGGAAGCCCTGTCGCGATCACCGGCTCCGGGACAGAATGATCCCGGTCCAACAGTGACTTGGATCGATGTCTCGGTACGGTCTGGAGGCAGCATGTCCACCCTCGCATCCCCGTCCTCGACGCTCGGCGCGACCCGCCGGCTCACCGCCACCCTCGCCCTGCTCGTCGCCATGGTCGCCGCCGCGCTCGTCGGCCCGTCCGTGGTGGCGCCCACGCTGACCGACTCGGCCTCCGCGGCCGTCTACAGCTCCTGCACCATCAGCCGCTGCGCGGACGCGCGTACGGCCCGATCCGGCTGGTCCGCCAAGGGCTTCCCGACCAGCCGCGGCTGGTACAGCTGGAGCGGCGGCCTCTCCAACTTCGCGGGTGGCCGGTTCTACAACTACGAGGGGCAGCTACCGGCCAACGCCACCTACTACGAGTACGACGTGTACCCGCGTCAGTCCGGCGCCGCCCGCGACGCGTACCGGATCGTGGTGAACAAGAGCACCGGGGTCACCTGGTTCTCGCCGAACCACTACGGGGACTTCTACCGCCTCTGACCGCCCCGCCGGGGGCCGGGTGGCGACGCCCGACGCCGACACCCGACCCCCGGCACCCGCGCCCGCGACCGGCGCGGACCAGCTGCCCGGCGTTCCCGCGCCGGCACCGACCAGCCGTCCGGCGTTCCCGCGCCGGCGGCCGAGGAGATCTCGATGTCCGACCAGGACGACGATCCGTCGAGCGTTTGGCTGACGGTCGGCCGCTCCGCCGCGGATGATCCCGCCGATCCCGCCGATCCCGCGATGGTGCCACTCGACGGCGCCGCGACCCGCACCCGCGACGGCTTCTTCACGGCCCTCGCCGAGGCGCTCGCGCTGCCGCCCCACTTCGGCCACAACTGGGACGCGCTCGCCGACGTGCTGCGCGACCGGCTCGCCGCCGCGCCGCTGACCCTGCGCGTGGACAACGCCGACGAACTACTGGCCGACGAGCCCGCCGGCCAGTACGCCCGCTTCCTCACCGTCTTCACGGACGTCGCCGCCGACGCGCCCCACCCGCTGCGGGTCGTGCTGCGCGACCTGCCACCCGGCTGAACCACGCCGGTCCGCACCCGCCGCCCGGCGGCCGACTCCACCCCAGGACAGGGACATGGATGTACGTCCTGTCGAGCTGCCCCATATCCGGGGCAGCCCACCGACCACCGACGACCGACCACCGACGATCGACCACCGACCACCGACGATCGACTACTGCGGGCGACCACCGACCACCGACCGGCGACCGCGGGCTATTGGCCACCGGCCGGCGACCGCGGGCTATTGGCCACCGACCGGCGACCGCGGGCCATCGGCCACCGACGGGCTGGCCGGCCGACATCGGCGGGCGATCAGCGACGGCTGACCAGCGACGGCCGTGGATCGAAGGCCGACCACTGACCACTGACGGCCGTCCACCGATCAGCGACGGCAGAGCACTGACGGCCGACCGCCGACCACTCGGCCCCGCCATCCACCGCCGGGACGCTGTCTGCTCGGTGCGCCTCCCGGCTCGGCGTATGGTCCCCCGCCTGGGGTTGCCTGGTCTGTCGCTCGAGTCTGTCGTTTGGTGCGCCGCCAAGTCGGCCGCAATGCCCTGTCGCCTCGTCTGCCGCCCGGATCTGTCGCCTGGTGCGCCGCCCCTCCTCGCCTAATCTGTTGCATCTCCCGCCGTGGCGCACCGCCCGGGTCCGGGGCCTGATTCGCAGCACGGCCCGCCGCCGGCCGCCGCGCTACTCAGCGCCCCATTTCTGGGGCAGGTCGACAGGTTGTCCCTGGGCCTTGGGTCGCCCTGGGCCGCGACCCGTCCGGGCCTGCGACCCGTCCGGGCCTGGGTCCCGTCCGGGCCTGGGTCCCGTTCACGCCCGCGCCCATCACCTCGCCGCCGGGCCCGCGTCGGGCCACGCCGTGCCGGG
The DNA here is from genome assembly GCF_044466625.1 of Micromonospora sp. NPDC049366. NCBI lineage: Bacteria > Bacillati > Actinomycetota > Actinomycetes > Micromonosporales > Micromonosporaceae > Micromonospora > Micromonospora sp. NPDC049366. The sequence continues at coordinate 162,879 of NZ_JBITMV010000017.1, read as the reverse complement.
CCCGCGTCGCGCTGCCCGCGTCGGGTCGCGTCCAGGGACTCGTCGGGCCGGGCCGGGCGGGGTGGGCCGGGTGCGGGGCTGGCTGTGCGGTTTCCGACATCCGGCCCGCGGAGGGCTCGTGTGACGGTCGTGGTGACGGTCGCGTGACGGGCGGTTCGCGATCCTTCCCTCGCAGCCGGGCGTCAGGCCCCGGCGCGGTGCGGCGGGGGAGGCGACGGGCGCGATGGACTTCGTCGACGGGGTGCTGGTCCGGCTCGCCGACCCGGGCACCCGGGCGGCGGTCTTCGACGACGCGTCGCTGGCCCATCTGGTCGAGGCGGCGTACGACACGGAGGCGATGCCGGTCGGTCCGCCGTACGCGGCCGTCTTCGACGAGCTGACGCTCGGCTTCGCCGCCGCGCCGGTCGCGCTGGCCGAGGGGGAGTGGATGGACGCCGCCGGGACGGCGCGTACCGAGCTGCGGATGCGGCTGCACGGGGTGGGGCCGGCGCCGTTGCGCATCGACGCGTTGTGGCGGGGCAGCCTGGTGGTGCGCACGACCCCGGCGCGGGACCGGGTCGAGGACCTGGACGTGGCCGTACCCTCGTTCGACGTCGACCCGGAGATCGAGGCCGACCTCGGGAGTTTGCCGACCGACCCGGCGCAGCTGGAGGCGGAGCGGCGAACCCGGCTGGTCGGCCGGCTCCGCGCCGGCCTGCACCAACCGGCCGCGTTCACCGACGCGCACCTCGACCGGTTGCTCGTGGGGGTCGGCGCCGTCGACGTCTCCGACCTGGTGGTCCGGATGCGCGGGCAGGCCGCCGGTGCCACCGTCCGGCTGCGGTACGCGGCCCCGCCGGCCGCCGCGCCCACCCCGCGCCCGTTGCCGTTCGCCGCCGCGGTGCTCGTCCGGGACAAGGGTTTCTCGCTGGCCGACCTGCTGGTGGAGAGCCGCCTCGTGCGGGCCCGGGCCGAGGAGCTCGGGCTGGACGTGGCCGCGCCGGAGGACGTCCGCCGGCGGCACCGCATCGTCGCCGTGTGGGTGGTCCCCGCCGAGACGTTCGACGACGACGACTGGCCCGGTGGCGACACCGGCAGCGACGCGCAACGCCGGGCCGCCCGGTTCGCCCGGGCCGGCCAGTGGCTCGCCCGGGAAGGGATCGGGCTGGCCGCCGTGACCTGACTGGCGCCGGCACTCACCCAACGACCGCAGCAGCAGCTTCCGTACGGGAGGACCCGTGGCACCGACAGCAGCTTTCCCGTTCATCGAGGTCAGGATCGTGCCGCCACCGGCCCCGCTGGCCCAGCGCTCCCCGGGCGTCATCGCCGTGGTCGGCAAGGCGCCCGCCACGGCCGACGGCGGCGCCGCCCCGGCCAACACCCCGGTACGGATCGAGACGCTTGACGACGCGGTCACCAACTTCGCCCGCCGGCAGGCCGGCAACGTGGTGCGCAACGCCCTCTACAACTCGCTGGAGCTGGCCTTCCTCCAGGACCCGCGGCCGGCCAAGGTGTACGGGGTCAAGGTGGCCGGCGACGACTACGCCGCCGCGCTCAGCGGCCTGGAGGCCGCCGACGACGTGACCATGGTGTCGCTGGCCAACGAGAGCGGCGTCGGCGCGGCGGCCGGGGCCAACCCACCCACCGGGCTGCACGCCCTCAAGGCCCACGTGGAGACCCTCTCCGCGGCCGGTCAGCGGCGCATCGGGTTCGCGATGGTCAACCCGGCCACCGAGAAGAGCCCGACCTACGTCACCGACATCACCACCGCCGTGAACCCGCTCAAGAGCAGCACCAGCCGGATGATGATGATCGCCGCCCGGGGTGCGGACGGCGACGCGGCGACCGCGGCGATGGCGGCCGTCGCCGGGCTGCCGGTGCACCACAGCATCGTGCTGAAGAAGATCCGGGGCGTGACCATCCCGGTGGCGAAGCAGTACAGCCCGGCGGAGATCAAGGGCCTCTCCGAGGCGAACCTCACGCCGATCATCGACCCGAGCCTGATCACCGGGGAGAGCCTGCACTTCGCCGACGGGCGGCTGTTCACCTCGGACGCGAGCGTGCTCTACCTCGACCAGCAGCGCACCACCGACCAGATCGAGTCGATGCTGCGTGCCGGGCTCATCGGCCTGGTCGGCGACGCCCGGATCACCAAGCCGGGAATGACCCTGCTCAAGACGCAGGTCGACGGGATCCTCGGGCCGCTGAAGCGGCAGGCGGTGATCGACGACTACCGGATCGAGATCCCGGTCCTGGACATCCTCACCATCCCCGAGGCCGCGCGGACCCCCACCGACACCTCGATCGTCACCGCCGCCCGGGCCGACCGGACCGTCGACCTGGTCGTCACCGTCACCTACGGCCCGGCCGTGAGCCGCCTGCTGGTCACCCTCGTGACCAAGTTCTGACCGGAGGAACCAGACCATGGAGTGGAAGACCCGCCTCGCGGTGCAGTACACCAAGGGCAGCGAGACCGTGCTGATCAGCCCCATCGACTCGTTCAGCCCGTCCTTCTCGCTGAACGTCGAGGCCCTGCACTCGTGCGAGGTGACCCACCTGGGGGTGATCCACGCCCCCGTCGCGATGAACTTCACGATGACGGTGAAGGCCATCGGCGACGTCGCCGGCCGGCTCACCAAGCTGGCCCTCGACGGGGAGCTGTTCGACATCGCGCTGCTGGAGCACACCGGCGACGACTGGTCCTTCTCGTCGTTCGTGCTGCGCGACTGCCTGATCACCAGCGCGACGCCGACCACCGCAACGATCTCCGGCGCGCCCGCGGCCACGTTCAGCGGGTTCAGCCTGGCCGCCGCCGTCGACCCGAAGACCGGCGACGCGTCCGCGTTGCCGTAACCGCCGGCCGACCACCGAACCGTCCCCGCCCTCACGGAGGTGCCCATGTCGACCACCGGCCGCGCCGCCCGGGTCACCCGGACCGGACTGGCGCTGGTGCACGCCGGCGAACTGGTCCTGCCCGCCGCGGGCAGCGAGGCGGAGGCCGAGCAGGTGGCCGAGGACGATCGCGCGGTCATCGCGTACCACTTCCCGGTGGAGATCGAGGTGGTCGCGGCCGGTGGCGCGGTCGACGCCGACGCGCTCGCCGACCTGGCGCTCGCCCGGCTCGCCGAGCACCTGGACGGGCGGGCGTAGCCATGGCGATCTCGGTGCACGTGCCGGTGCGGATCCGGCTCGACGCCGGCTCGGTGACCGGCCGACCCGAGCAGGTCACCGAGGCCCTCGCTGCCGCGCTGGCCCGCGCGCTGGAGCGGTCCCGGCGGGAGGTCGTCGCGCCGCGCGGCGGCTACCTGGAGGTGCGGACCGAGGCGCCGACGTTCGCGTGGACCGGGGCGGACCGCGACCGGATCGGCCCGGCCGCGCGCCGGGCGTTCGAGGCGCGGCTGCGCCAACGGGTGACCGAGGTGGTGGCCGGGGCGGGACTCGACCCGGGCCTCCCGCCCGGCGTCGCCGTGCCGCTGAGCCGGCCGGCGGCGGAGCTGTTCGACCCGGCCCGGATGCGGCACCTGCTCGCCGTCTACCGGGTGCCGTCCTACGACGACGCCGGTGCGGGCACCGAGCTGCCGGTCGACGGCGACGAGCCGCCGCCGGTCACCCACCGGTGGCTGCTGCGGCCGGTGACGTTCCTCGTCGACCACTTCGCCGAGCTGGCGCGCGAGGCGGTCCGGCAGCACGGCGGCCTACCGTCCGGCACGCCGCAGGGTGTCATCGCCCGGGTGGTCGAACCGGGCGGAGGGCAGGTGTGGCTGGTCATGGTGACCACCACGCCGCTGTCGTTCCTCACCTTCGACCGGTTCGGTGAGACGGTCTACCGGCCCACCCCGACGCCGCACTTCGAGATCGAGCCGCGGACGCCCAGCCCGCAGCCCGGCACCGTCGACCGGCGGCCCGTCGCCGACCGGGGCGCCCTGGTGTCCATGGTGGAGGAGGAGATCGGCGACGACATCCGGGTCCGGCTGCGGCGGGCGCAGCCGCGCGGCGAGACCACCAGCGTCGACGAGTACGCGGCGCAGGTGGAGCGGGCCGTCGCGGCCGAGGTGAACCGGCGGGTCGACGGGATCCTCACCTCCCTGGGCGGCGCGACGCCCACCAGCCTGATCGTCGTCCGGGTGGGCGGCACCTCGCTGCTGCTGGTCAGCACCGAGGCCACCGACGCCACGCTGCACTGGACGGGCCGGGCCAACCTGCTGCCGATCACCGTGGAGCACCGGCCGGCCACGCCACCGGACCCGAACGCCCCGCCCGGCGGCAGCGTCGACGACGGCACCGGCGCGGGCCCGGGCGGCGGCACCGGCTCCGGCGGCGGCCGCAGCGGCGGCGGAGCCACCGGCGGCGGTGGTACCGGTGCCGGCGGGACCGGCACGGCCACCGGCGCCCGCGACGGTACGGGCACCGCGGGCGGCACCGGCGACGGTACGGGCGCCGCCCAGCGGGGCGGATTCGTGTTCGACCCGAGCGCTCCGGCCGCCCCGGACGGCACCGAGGGCAGCCGATTCCCCCTGGTGACCGGGGCCCGCGCCGAGATCCCGGCCTGCGGGTCGTGCAACGGTGAGCCCGAGGTGGACGCGCTCGGCGCCGACGCCGACGAGCTGCGCCGGCTGATGGACGAGATCGCGTTCCGCCTGCAGATGACGAAGCCCTGCCGCTATCCGGCCACCTTCTGCCTCCAGGCCGCCGCCGTGCTGCGCGCCCGGGCCGCCGCGGTCGGCGTGCTCGTCGGCACCGCGGAGCGGGAGGGCTTCAGCCGGCCCGTCCCGGAGGGCACCGGCGGGCTCGGGCCGCTGGACTTCCGGCCGGTCGCCTCACCCGCCATCCAGTTCCTGCGTCACCTGGCCGGGGTGGTGCCCCGCCTCGACCACCTCGCAAAACGGATCATGGAGCTGTACCGGCAGCCGGAGCACTGGGCCCGGATCCGCGGCGGCTGGATCGAGAACCCGTCGTCGTGGAGCCTGCACTTCCTGCACGAGTTCACCCCGGCGATGAAGGACGCCGTCGGCACGATCTTCGTGATCGGCAACAAGGCGATGCTGGTGCAGCTGCTGCTGACCTCACGCCAGGGCATCCAGGCCCGGATCACCAACTTCGCCCGGTACGCGCCGATCTTCGAGCGACTCATCGTCTCCCAGCTGACCGACTACGCCGAGCTACAGGGCCTGCGGGACCGGCTGCGCCGGCACGAGACGGCCCGGACGGTGCTCCACCAGACCAGCGCCGGCGGGGGGACGCTCGCCACCGCCAGCGTGGTCAACCCGTCCACCGCCTGGTACGGCGCCGCGCACTCGCTCGCCGGCGCGTTCCTCGCCGCCGAGGCGTCCTTCACCAGCCCCGGCGCCGCCGGCGAGATCGTCGAGCGGGACGGGGTGGCCCGCGTCCGGGACTCGCACGGTGTGCTGTGGACCGTCGCCGAGATCGAGGAGGCGCTGGTCATCCAGCGGGGCGAGGCCGAGGGCATCGACCCGCTGGTCAAGCAGATCAAGGACCTGCCCGACGTGCTGGCCCGCTTCGCGGGTGACCGCACCGCGATCCGCACCGAGCTGTGGCGGGTGCTGCACGACATGCAGCGCAACAACGCCGAGATGCTGGAGCGGGCGCGCGGCGACGCCGGTTTCGCGTTCCGTTCCAGCCGGATCAGCGAGCACATCCCGTCGGCGACCCTCCCCGGTGGCCGGTACGCCCTGCAGGGCATCCACCTGGTCACCCACCAGCAGATCGGCGAGTTCTTCGGCGGCAACGCCTACTACACGCTCGGCGTCGACGACCTGTTCAGCGGCGAGCTGGGCCGCCAGGCGCTGTCCGCGTTCGCGCTGACCATCGGGATCATCGCCCTGTCGGTGCTCTGCCCGCCGCTGGGCTTCGCCGTGGGCGTGGCCGTCGCCGTCGGTGACGTGATCCACGCCCACCAGCGGGAACGGCTCTACGGGGCGCTGATCGACCCCGAGCTCGTGCTGACCCGCGCCGAGGTGGAGGTGGAGCTCTTCGCCGCGTACCTCGGCCTGGCGCTGTCGCTGGTCCCGGAGGTCGGCACCATCGGCGGCGCGGTGGTGCGCGGCGGCCGGATCGCCGTGCGGTACGGGCTGCGCGCCGGACTGCGCGCCGCCCGCGGCTACGTGGTGCGCCGGGTCACCCGGCAGATCATCGAGGCGGCCTCCCGGGACCTGCTCCAGGCGTTCATCACCGAAATCCTGATCAACGAGGTGTTGGAGCGGGTGGTGCAGAAGCTGATGGAGCCGATCCTCGCGTACGTGGAACGGGAGGCGATGCTGCGCGGCGCCGTCGGCGGCCCGGAGGGCGCCCGGTTCATCCTCATGGTGCTCGACTCGCCGCCCGGCGGCGCGAGCGGCGGCACCCCTCGCGCGCCGGTGGTGCGGCCGTGACCCCGCCCCGCCGGTTCCGGGCCGGCCGCTTCCTGGACGCCGCCGCCGTGCACGCCGCCGCCGACGCCAACCCGCGCCTGCGCCGCTTCGTGCGTACCGTCGCCGGGCACAGCGAGGCCGGCGACGCCCGCGCCCGGCGGCTGCTGGAACACCTCATCCGGCGCATCGTCGACGACGTCGGCGACCTGCACCTGGGCAACGCGGTGACCCGACTGGAGCGCATCGCCGTGCTGCGGGAGAACATCGCCGCGATCCTCGACCACGTGCTGGAGGGCGGCACCCTGCCCGACGGGGTGCGCGTGGAGACGCTGGGGGAGTACTTCGACCAGCTCAGCACGGAGATGCGGGAGCTGAGCCGCCCCCGCGACGGCATCGTCGGCGACGCGCCGCTGCGGCTGGCCGACGACGCCGGCGCGTACGCCGACTCGCTGCTGCGCGAGTTCGAGGCCGACGGCGGCGCGGGCGGCCGGCACGCCGAGCCGACCGTCGCCGTCGCCGACGCGTTCCGGGCCCTGCCGGCGGACCGGCAGGCCGCCCTGCGCCGCGCCGCCGAGCTGGAGCCGCGGGCGCTGTGGCAGGCGGTGGCCGCCGAGGGCGAGGCGAGCAAACGGTCGGCGGTCGCCACGCTGGAGACCCGGCTCGGCGGGCGGCTCACCCCCGACGAGCTGACCCGGCTGCGGACCGCCCTCGACGACCTGGGGCGGGCCCGCAACCGCGGCCTGCAGGTCAGCGACGCCCGGCTGGCGGAGGCCCTCGCGCGGATCGTCGACCCGGACCTGCGCGCGGTCGTCGCCGGCGGGGACGTGTGGCTGACCCAACAGCTGGCCCTGCACAACCCGGAGGCGCTGGCGACCCTCTGGCAGCGGTTCCGCGACCGGGGCGGACGCGCCGACGACGGCCCCGGCTTCCGGGCGTACCTGCGGCACGACATGGTCACCTACGGCCGGGGGGTGCTCGGCGAGTACAGCGCGGCCTTCTCGCTGAGCAGCATCGAGCTGTTCCTCAAGGGACCGGACGCGAACGTCAAGGTCTCCGGCACCGACCTGGTCGGCATCGGCCACGACGGCTGGGTGTGGCTGGTCGACGACAAGTCGCACCGGGCCACCAGCGTCTCCGGCGTCAGCGCGCTCACCGACAACCTGGTCACCAACCTGCGCCGCGACGCCGGTGACTTCCGTGACGCCCTGGCCCGGCTGCAACGCGACGACCCGGGTTTCGTGCCCGACCCGCGCATCATCGACGCCGTCACCCGGATGGAGAACGCCGCCGCCGAGATCGACCGGATCAACCGCACCGGCTCGGCGGCCACCCGCCCGGCACGGATCACTCAGGCCCTGACCGACCAGCGGCTGCGGCTGCGGGTCACCAGCGCGGCCGGCGAGGTCCGCGAGATCACCCAGGCGCTGCGCGACCTGGGCCTGCGGTACGAGCCCACCCGCGCCCCCGTGCCGCTGCCCCCGACCGGAGGTCGTTGAGGATGGCCATCACCAGCAGCTTCCTGCGCTACGGCACGGTGCCGTCGGCGATCCTCAGCGACGGCGTGTTGCCCATCCCGCTCTGGGCGGTCACCGCCATCTCCCTGGCCCAGACCTACCACCTGCCGCCGATCGGCTCGACCGCGCACAAGGCGATCGTCGCCACCCACGACGACACGATCACGCTGACCGGGGTGCTCGTCGGCGCCGAACGCTACGCCTGGAAGTTCGCCCTGGAGACGATGGCCGAGGCGAGCAAACGGGGCACCGCGCTGGCCGCGTACTCGGGCGGGAAGTTCGGCGGGCTCATCCTCGTCACGTCGATGACGATCCGCACCGACATGCAGGTGCAGTCGCTGACCTTCAGCGCCTCGGCGGCCCGCCGGGACGTCCTGGACACCACCATCACCCTCGTCCACGTGCCCCGTCCCAGCCTGCTCGGCAAGCTGCTCGACGTGGCCAGCATCGGGGTCGGCGCGCTCGCCGACGGGTTGGGGAACTGATGCCACCGTTCCCGATCGACCGGTACCTGCTGCCGGAGGCGCCGATCGAGGTGCCGGCCGGCTTCACCGAGGTACGCCAGCAGCTCACCGCCGGGCTGCCGCACCGCGTCGACCTCGGCGCCGGCCTGCACGCGGTGCTGATCCTGCCCACCGGCCTGGCCCGGCAGTGGCAGGACACCGACCCCCTCGCGGTGGTCTCCACCTCGGCCGACGAGTTGGCGCCGCGTCCCGCCCCGCCGGCCGCGCCGCCGTCACCGGCGCTGGTCGGCCGGGCGCCGCTGCGGCTGGTCGTGCGCCACGGCACCCGGATCCTCGGGTCGGTGCCGCTCGCCGCCGGGCTGCGCCGGGTCTGCCCGGACAGCGGTCCCGCGACGCCCGACGGGGCCGGCGTCGCCGCGGCGACCCCGGTCGTCGAGCTGCTGGTGCTCGGCTGGGAGCTGCGCGCCGGCACGGTCCGCGGCTCCGGCGACTACGGCTCCCACCTGGCCGTCGCCTGGCGGCCCGCCGACCGGGCGGTCGACGCGTTCGGCCCGCCGCCGATCCACGAGTTCGTGTGGCGTCGCCGCCCGCCCGCCCAGCGGGTCGAGTCCGAGCTCGGCCCGGGCCGGCTGCGCTACCGCTACCTGCTCGACAAGAAGCTGCGGAGGGTGCTGCGATGACGCTCACGCCGTTCCAGAGCGCCCAGGCCCACCAGGGCGCGGTCGGCAACGACGCCGGCTGGACGCTGACCTTCCACCGGGAGACCCCCACCGGGCTCAGCCCGGACCCGACGGTCACGCTCTCCAGCGCCGATTACTACGCCGCGATCGACGCCGCGCTGCCCGAGGGGCTCGGCCCCGGAGCCTACAAGATCACGATTCAGGGGCTCACCGACGAGCACTACGCCCTGCTGCGCACCGCCGACGGGCAGCCGCCGCTGGTGGCGAAGCTGCACCTGTACTGGCGCGACGCCAACACCTCCGTCGGCGGCTACCTCACCAACCTGGTCGGCGCCAACGCCGGCCCGTCACCGGCCGAGCTGACCCAGGCGCTGGTCGCCGTGCTGCGGGTGACCAAGCTGCGCCGGATCACCGGCGAACGCACCTACGACACCGAGCTGACCCTCGTCGAGCAGGCGTACGCGCGGCTCGGGCAGCGGGTCGCCGAACGGTTCGAGGCGGCCACCTTCACCGCCGCGCTGCGCGCCATCGCCGACCGGACCCGGGTGGAGGTCACGGGCTGGCAGGCCGACCCGGACGGCACCATGACCCGGGGCGCGACCGAGGCGGCGGGCGACGAGCGGGTGACCTTCGGCGCCGGGCTGCTCTACACCGCGGCGCTGGAACGGCTCGGCAACGCGCTCCAGCAGTCCCTCAACGCGTACGGGCGGGGCATGCTGCTCATCCGCGACGGCACCGTGCACGTCGGCAGACGCCCGATCCCCTACCCGGAGGGCGAACCGAAGCCGCTCACCCTCGCCACCGGACTGCTGGAGTGCGCCGAGAACGGCGAGCAGGACGCCGACCCGTACGCGGCCACCGAGACCGGCGGCACACCACGGCCGCGCCGCACCGCGTGGACGCTCACCCTCAAGGGCCGCCCCGACCTCAAACCCGGCGACGTGGTCCGCTTCGACCCGCCGCCGCAGGCGGAGGCGACCACGCTGGGCAGCGTGGGCGCGGCGCTGCTCGGCTCGTTCGCCGCACCCTTCGCGCCGTCGACCGGTGAGCTGGGCGACACGGCGAAGCTGCTCTACGTCAGCTCGGCGCGGCACACCCTGTCGCGTACCGCCGGGTTCGTGACCGTCGTCGGCGGCGTCGAGATCGCCTCCCCGGCGCAGGCGTGGGACAGCTGGAGCGACGCCTCCGGCGCCGCGGCCGCGGAACCCGCGACGCCGGCCGCCTCGCCCGGGGTCGCCGCCGCCGAGGCGGTCCGCCGGGCCGCCCGGCTCGCCCGCGGCGAGTCACGCGGGCTGGAGATCGGCGAGGTGCGGGCGGTGGCGACCAACGCCTCCGGCGCGGTCGAGCCACCGGCCCAGACCGAGACCGTCTGGGAGGGGCTGGTCCGCCCCGACGGCCGCCCCAACGCGGCCCGCCGGCTGCCGGTGCGCCGGGAGCAGCCCGCGCCGCTGCCCGGGGTCACCTACCTGACCCCGTTCGCGTGGGGTGGCTGCGGCCTGATCCTGCCCCGCTACCCGGGCACCCGGGTGGCCCTGGCCTATCGCAACGGCGCACCCGACGACCCGGTGGAGATCGGCGCGCTCTGGCCCGCCGGGCACGCCCCGGTCTCCGAGCCCGGCGACTTCTGGCTCACCCTGCCGGTCGGCGTCGCCACCAACCGGCGCTCCTCCGTCGAGGACACCGTGGTCCCCGCCGACCACGACGGCAAGGTCACCCACGACCTCACCGACGGCGACGGCAATCGGGTCATCGAGCTGGGCGAGCTGACCGTACGGGTGGGCCGGGCGCAGCTGCGCGGCCGGGGCCAGCGACCGGCCCGCGCCGACGAGGCGGACAGCATCACCATCGAGCACGCCGCGGGCGGCTCCTCGATCGTGATGAGACAGGACGGCTCGGTCGTCATCACCGCCACGCAGATCGACCTGGACGCCGGCAACGGCGCGGTGAACATCAGCGGCGGCACCGTCAACATCGCCGCCGACGACGTCGACGTGCAGGTCAGCAACGCCATGAACGTCCACTGAGGAGGTCGGGGATGGGTTTCGTGCTCGCCACGTCGAGCAGCGTGCGCTGCCCCAGCCAGGGCGCGGTCAGCCCGGCCGGGCAGTCGAAGCTGCGGGTCGCCAACCGGCCGGTCGCCCGCCCCGACGGGATCACCGGCAGACCGGTGAGCGGCTGCACCGTCGCCACCAGCAACTCCACCAAGCAGTGCACCAGCGTCGTGTCGGCCAGCGGCGCGGCCGGCAAGCTGAAGGTCGGCAACGTCGGCGTCGCCCTCGACACGCTCTCCGGCGGCACCGACGGCACCACCTCCGGCCTGTCGGCCACCGCCGGCCAGAGCAAGCTGAAGGCGGTCTGACATGGACCGCACCGAGCGGGAACGCGCCGCCGCGCAGCGCCGCTACCTCGGCTGGGGGCTCGCCTTCGACCCCACCCTGCCCGGGCTCGACGTGGCCCGCGACATCACCTTCGAGGACGGCCCCGACGGCCGGGTCCTCGCCCTGGTGTCCGGCACCGGCAACGTGGCGCAGGACCTCGCGGTCGCGCTCACCACGCTGCGCGGCTCGCACGTCTTCGACGCCACGTTCGGCTTCGACGGGCTCAACGCCCTCGCCGACGGCGTGGAACCGATCCTCGTCCGCGAGCAGGTGCGGATCGCGGTGATCGCGCTGCTCGACCGCGACCCCCGGGTCCGCCGCATCGTCGACGTCAAGCTCGACGACGGGCGGCTCGGCTCCGACGACGCCAACGCCGCCGCGCTGCGCGCCTCGCGCACCCTCGACGTGCAGGTCCAGTTCGAAACCATCACCGACGACCGGCTCGCGGTCCACCTGGGGGAGCTGCCCAGTGTCTGAACCCACCCTCCCCGCCGAACTGGCCGACGTGCTGGCCGTGGACGCCGCCGCGCTGCGCTCCACCGGTTCCACCGGCTTCGGCGTCGTCACGACCGGCTTCGTGCCGAAGTCCTTCGCCCGGTTGCTCGCCGAGAAGCTCGCCACCGCCCGGCTGCTCTTCGGCGAGGACGTCGACCTGACCAGCGGTGCGGTGCTGCGCCGGGTGCTGGAGCTGAGCGCGCTGGAGGACGCCCGCCTGTGGGCCGCCATCGGCGCGGTCTACGACAACTCGTACGTCGTCTCCGCGACCGGCGACGCGCTCACCCGCCTCGGCGAGGAGCTGGGCATCGCCCGCCCCCACCGCCAGGCCCGGGGCACCGTGAAGCTCAAACTGAAGACGGCCCTGCCCAGCGGCCACCCGCAGCTGACCCTGCCCCGGGGCGCCCGCCTCGCCACCCCCGGCGGCCACCACGTCGCCCTGGACGAGACGGTCGTGCTCACCGCCGCCGTGCCCGAGCGCGAGCCGGCCGTCGCCGCCTTCTACCCGGGCCCCGCGCACAACCTCGACCCCGCCCAGCCCAGCCAGAAGATCGACCGGTGGAACCGCGCCGACACGCTCCTCGCCGACCTCGACGACGCCGAGCAGGCCGCCGGCGCCGAGCTGGTCGAGATCGTCCACAACGGCCGGCTCACCGGCGGTGAGGAACAGGTCTCCGACGCCCGCTACCGCCAACTGCTGCTCGCCGCGCCCCGCTCCATCTGGACCGCCGACGCGATCGGGCTGGCGGTGGCCACCGTCCCCGGCGTACGCCAGGTGCAGGTCTTCGACGGGCGCGGCGGGCTGGACATCAACCAGACCATCTTCGGCAACGTCAACTTCATCGAGCGGGTCTTCAGCAGCCAACGCGACCTGGGCAACCCGTACTACGTCACGGTGCTCGTCGCGCCGACCGCCGCCGCCATCTGGGACGGGCCCGACGGCCTCCAGGCGGCCGTCGAGTCGGTCATCGAGGACCTCCGACCGGTCGGCATCTTCGCCTCCGTCGACCGGGCCGAGGAGGTCGGCATCGGCGTGGAGGCCGACCTGGTCATCCGGGGCCTGCCCCTGCCCACCGGCTCCCGGGAGACCGTGAACACCTCCACCGCCGCCGCCGAGCTACGAGCCCGGCTGCACGCCCGGCTGCGCCGCTACGTCGACGAGCTGCCCTTCGGCGAGCCCGTCCGGGTCGCCGAGGTGATCTGGACGCTGATGAACGAGCCCGGCGTCGCCGACGTACGGGACCTGCGGCTGGTCCGCTTCCCGGCCGAGTCGGCGTCGCTGACCACGGCCACCCCGCCCACCGGCGACGGGGTGCAGCGCCTCGCCGTCGGCGCCAACGCCGTACTCGCCGCCAACCAGGTGCCCGTCTACGTCGACCGGGACGACCCCCGGCCGTTCCGGATCGTCTGAACGGGGAGGGCAGATGACCGACCTGCGGGTGCCCGTGGACGGCGCCGACCCGTCCGTCGAACGGAACCTCGTCGACCAGCTCGCCGGGCCGTACCCGGGCACCGTGCGCCGGGTGGTGGTGCCGGTGACCGGAGCCGGAACCGCCGCCGTGGACTGGACCAGCCGGCACCCGCTGCTGACCGTGGTGCTCCGCCGTGACCTGGCCGAGGAGACCGTCACCGTCCGGATCACCGTGGACCCCGGCGACGCCGACGAGCAGGCCCTCCCACCGGCGGTCTTCGCGCCCTGGTCGGCGGCCGGCGCCTCGGTGCCGGCGTACGTGCCGGACACCGCCGCCGAGCCGCTGGTCGCGCCCTTCACCGTGGCCGTCGCGGTCGAGCGGTCGGTGGACGGCGCCGCCGCGTCGCCGGTCACCGGCGACGCCCGGGCCGCGCTGGTCGAGCTGGCCGTGGTCGAGGGCAACCTGGGCCGGCTGGTCTACCTGACCGCGTACGAGAAGCACCGGCTGCGCCGGGCCGCCCGCGAGGTGCACGCCTACCGCACCCTCGCCCACGCCCGGCGGGACGCGCTGGACCGGCTCGGCGCCGACGTCGGGGTGGCCCGCTTCGTCGACGAGCTGGTGCACGAGCCGGCCACCGGCGAGGTGTACGCGCGCCGCCTGCCGCCGCCCGCCGTCGAGCCGGACGCCGCGTACGCCCTGCGGCTCGGCCTGCACCGCCGGTTCCTGCTGCCCACCCCGGGCGCGGTGCGCCGGCTGCTCAACGGGCCCGGCGCCGACACCGACCCGAACGCCGGGCTCTTCGCCGACCTGGCCGGCGGCGCCCGCTTCACCGTCCGGGAGACCGACGACCAGTTCGCCGTGGCGATCCGGCTGGTCGCCGCCGGCGATCCGCAGCACCGCGCCAATTTCCTCGCCCAGCTGCGCCGGGACCGGCTGGTGCTGCCCGCCAACACCCCGCCGAACAACACCGTCCACGCCGCCCGCGCGCTGCCGGCGAGCCGGCTCGCCGAGGTCACCGCGCTGCGGGCCAGCCTGCGCCAGTCGTACGCCTTCGACAGCGGACACGGCATCGCGCCGCCGCTGGCCCAGGCTCTCGACCGGGCCGGGCGGGTCTGCCGGGCGCTCGGCGCATCGCTGGTGTGGCAGGTGGTCCGGGCCCAGGACGCCACCGGCGGCAGCCGCTACGAGCTGGGCCTCGGCGTCGACGTCACGGTGCCCACCCCGGCCCAGGCCAACGACCTGCGCAACCGGGTGCTCGACGCCGCCCGGACGCCCACCGACGACGCGGCCGCGGAGGCGGCGATCAGCGCGGCGCGGGCCGCCGACGTGCCGACCGTCGGCCAGGACGGCGTGCTCGCCTGGCTGTGGCGCGCCTGCGGGGTGCTGACCGCCCACCGGGTGAGCACCACCCGCGTCTACCTGTCGCACCTGCCGACCCGGGGGCTCGTGGTGACCGCGCCGGACACCGTGGCCGTGGGCGCCACCCAGCCGGTCGAGGCGCACTTCCACGCCCCCGGCGACCCGGGCGGCAACGCGTTGCTGCTCGACGGGCTGGCCCGGGCCGGCACCGCGTGGACCGCCGGCGGGGAGGCGGCCTGGGACCCGTTGCCCGACGCGACGGCGCGCACCCGCTGGGCCGGGGTGCCGGCCCGGCCCGCGTCCGCGCCGGTGCACCAGGCGCTCGCCGCCGCCGGCCTGCCCGTGGTGGCCGACCCGGCGCCGGTGGTGGCCGCCCTCAACCGCGTGCCGGACGAGCTGGTGGAGACCGTCGAGCTGCCCGCCGCGCTCTCCACCGCCCTGGTCGCCGGCCAGCCGGCGGCGGCGCAGCGGCTGGCCCGGCTGGTCGGGCTGCTGCGCGACAACCAACTCGCCTCGGTGCTGCCGCTGGTCGACGCCGGCAACCGGGTGCTGCTGGTGTGCAGCGTCATCGGGCTGCCCCAGGCCGGGCTGAACCTCTCCGAGCGGCGGGCCACCGGTTTCCGCTGGTACACCGTCGGGCTCGGCGGTGGCACCGGGGAGATCAAGGCCGTCGGTTCGCGTACCGCCCTGCGCCCCACCCACGCGGGGCTGCTCGCCGTGGTGGCGCTCTCCTACATGCGTACCGGCCTGACCGACCCGTACGAGTTCCGGGTGGAGCTGCCCGCCGAGGCGACCCTCACCCTCGCCCAGTACGAACGGCTGATGAACGTGCTCACCCGGGTCTGCCCGCTCGGCGTCGAGATCAACACCTGGCACATCCGCCGGGACCACGTCGACCTCGACGGCGACGGCGTCGCCGAGCCCCTGCGTCCGTCGGTGGCCCGGACCTTCCGCACCTTCGCCCAGCGCCGGCACCGCGGCGTGTACGACCAGCTCTGAGAGGGACACCATGGCGAACGAGATCAACTACGACGGGGTGACCGTCCGGGAGCTGTACGACGCGTTCATCAAGGGCGGGGTCCTCCCCTCCGACGCCAGCGTCATGGTCTCCTCCTGGATCTACGAGAACGTCGGCAGCGCGAAGCGCGTCTTCAGCTACGCCGAGCCGTTCCCCGCGGTGGAGCCCGGCTGCGCCCCGGCGCCGTTCGTGCGCACCTTCGCGCACGCCGACTGGATCGACGGCGAGGACGTGGTGCAGGCCGGTCAGACGCCGGGGGAGCTGGGCTTCAACGAGCGCTTCCACCGCATCGAGCACGACCTGGACCACCTCGGCACCGACCTCGCCAAGGCGTTCACCTGCCTGGCCGCCATGCGGGCCAGCCTGCGCCGGCTGCTCGACGAGATCCGGGCCGAGCTGAACCGGCTCAACGCGGCCGTCCACGAGCAGAAGATCGACGGCGGCCCGCTGATCATCGACAAGATCCCCAACTACGTGGCCGCGCTCGACTACGGCCGCTACATGGGCACCACGATGTTCCTCGACAAGAAGGTCAGCATCTGGCAGACGAAGGCCGGCACGATCATCCTGCCCGCCGTGGAGGCCCTCGGCGTGGACGTCGTCGCCGGGCCGAAGCTGCGCGGCGGCGCGCATGTCGACCGGTACGTCGTCGAGCACCCCGACGTGCGGGAACGCTTCCCCCGCGAGGTCAAGCTCGACGAGTTCCTGCGGCTCTTCGGCGACGACGAGCTCGCCGACGGGCGCAGCGTCCGCGACGTGCTCAAGGTGCTCCCCGCCGAGAGCAGCTACCCGAGCATCGAGGCGATGATCAGCGAGATCGGCGAGCGGGAGGCCGTCATCGTCCGCACCACGATCGGCGCGCAGGCGGCGATCTCCGCCGCGCTCGGCATCGAGGCCGAGATCGAGAACGTCGCCGACGCGGACATCGCCGCGCTCGGCAGCGTACCGACCAAGGCGCGGGCGGCGCTGGCCCGCAGCGGCATCGGCACCCTCGGCAAGCTCGCCGACGCCAAGCCCGAGCAGGTGCTGGCGATCATGAAGGAGGCGCAGATCCGGGCCGACGCCGGCGACGTGGCCGAGTGGACCGGGTACGCCCGGACGCTGACCAAGCTGCGCTGAACGGCCACCCGGCGATCCGGTGAACGGTGGAGCACCGGCCGCCACCTGGGTCGGTGTCGCGACACAGCGCTGGCGCGACCTGCCTCCGCGTCCGACCGTGGAACTCCCAAGGTGCTCTCGGGTGCGGAGGCGCACGGATGCTGGTGCGACAGGTGGATCGGCAGGTCGGGCCGCCGGTGTCGGACGGGGAGACCGGTCCCGGACCGGACGCCCCGGCGCCCCGGCCACGGTACGCGCTGCGGCTGCTCGGCGGTTTCCACCTGGAACGCGACGGCCGCACCGTGGCCGTCCCGCACGGCGCCCGCCGGCTGCTGGCCTTCCTCGGCGTACGCCAGCGGTGCGAGCGGGCCGAGGCGGCCGGCACCCTCTGGCCCGGCTCGCACGAGGAGCGTGCCCGGGCCAACCTGCGCACGATGCTGTGGCGGCTGCACCGGCTGACCCCGGACCCCCTGGTGGTGGAGGACGACCGGCTCACCCTCGCCGACGGAGTCAGCAGCGACGTCGCGGCGCTGGTGGCCGCCTCCGCGGTGATCCTCGCCGGCGCGCCGGCCACCTCGGGCGGCCTCCCGCTGGCCACCGGCGAGCTGCTGCCCGGCTGGTACGACGACTGGGTCCTCGCCGAACGGGAACGGCTGCGCCAGACGCGGCTGTACGCCCTGGAGGCGCTCGCCGCGCTCCTCACCACCCAGGGCCGGTTCAGCGAGGCGACCCAGGTGGCGCTCACCGCCGTGCAGTTGGAGCCGCTGCGGGAGAGCGCCACCCGGGCGCTGATCGCCGTCCACCTGGCCGAACGCAACATCCACGAGGCGGTACGACGGTTCGAGCTGTTCCGCGCCGACCTGCGCCGGGAACTCGGTGTGGCGCCGACGCCGTGGCTGGAACGACTCCTGCGCGACGGCCTGTACGCCGACGCGCCCGACGTCGACGGCGGCCCGGGGAGAAGGTGACCCGGAAGGCCGCCGACGGCGGTCCCGCGCCACGGCGGTCCCGCGCGACGGCGGTCCCGGGTGACCGCTGGCCCGGAGACGGGCCCGGCGCAGCCGGTCGCGTCCGAGCGGCCCGGCCGCGGGTCGGATCAGTGGCGGTGGGCGGGTTGGTCCAGGATCGCCGCGAACCGCTCCTCGGCGAGATCGAGCTGGGCCAGGATGTGCCGCTTCACCGGCGCGGACAGCGGCGTGTCCGGCCGGGTGACCAGCTCCCGGAAGACCGGCACCAGCGGCCGGTACTTGCGGGCCGACGACTCCACCTTCGGCCCGACGGTGTGGATCACGCCCACCCCGTTGTCGGTGAAGTCCGACACCTTGATCACCCGCGCCCACGGCTCCCGGTCCAGGCTCGCGGCCACGTGCTCGCGGTACTGCTCGTTGCGGTCCCGCGCCGGGTCGTACGGCGGATTGGTGACCGCGGCGACCAGGCGGGCGACGCGCCCGCCGAAACGGTCGGTCAGCACGGCCAGGGCGGCGGCGGTCTGGTCGCCGTTCCCGGCCGGCGTGCCGGCCAGCTCCGCCGGGTGGTCCTCCACCGCGTCGTGCAGCAGCCCGGCGACGATCACGTCCACGTCGCGCACCTGGTAGTGGTGCATCATCCGGATCGCGACCCGCAGCAGGTGGTTCAGGTACGGCTCGCGGACCCGCCGGTCGTCACGGTGCAGGTCGGCGGCGAGGTCCAGCGCCGCCGTCAACCGTTCCCGGTCCGGCTCGTCGAAGGACAGGACCTCCAGCCGGAACCGTTCCAGCAGCCCCGCCTCGCCGTGAATCTCGGTGATCGCGTGCATCGGCATGGTGGCCAGGTACGGCGGGAAATCCATGCGTCACTTATAGCCGATCTTCACCCTCCGGGTCGCCCCCGAAGCGGGGTGTCACATGCGCGCGGTGCGGCTCGGTTACCGCAGAGCAGGCCGCGACCGCCGTGGACGCATCGGAGTGGTTGTCCGTCCCGTCAACCCGTGCGGGGATGGTCCGCCGGCTCCGGGTCGACGCGGAAGACCGGGTACCGGTCGGCGATCCGGGCGATCTCGGCCAGCGACGGGTGACGCCCCACCGGTACGTGCGGCCGGGCCCCCGGGGCCAGATCCAGGTAACGGCGCAGCACCGGGGCGCGGTCGGCGACCGGGACCTCGCTGAGCCGGACCGACTCCCGGCGACCGTGCCGCAGCACGGCACGACCACCGGCCGCACGCACGTTGCGGACCCAGTTGGTGTCCCGGCCGAGCATCGCCACGAGGTAGCGCGCACCCTGGTGCTGGGCGAGCACCAACGGGAGGGAGACCACCCGACCGCTGCGCCGCCCGGTCACCTCCAGGGTCACCCAGTTTCGGGGTACGAACACGCCGCTGGCGAAGTGCGCCGCGGAGATCCGGTTCATCAGTCGCGCCAACCGGTTCGGCCGGCCGCCCCGGTACAGCCAGCGAGTCAGCCGGTAGCGCTGCGAGACGTGCCGCATGTCGACCCTCCCGTGTCCGCGTACACCCCGAGTCCACCCGCGCCGGCGCGCCACCGCCAGGGTCGACCGGCACGCCCGTCCGGGACGGTCGACCCGCCCGGCGGCTCGTCCGTCCGTCCGCCCGCCCGTCTGCCCGTCTGCCCGTCTGCCTGTCTGCCCGTCCGTCCGCTGTCGGCGACAGACCGTCGGAGGTGCTGCGCGTGCCCGGCTGACCGCCGCCGGTTGGCCGACCGGCCGGGTGCCGCCGGCGTCACCGCCGAGCCGCCCGGGGCGGGGAACGGCCCGACGCGGGTGCCCGTCCGTCGATGGGAGACGATCAACGGTGGCGGACCTGTCGGGCGAGGAGGCGTGGGCATGAGCCGGTGGAGCTGGCCCCGGGTGGCCGCCGGACGGCTGCGGCACGGCTGGCAGTTGGTGCTGGAGGCGACCCTGGCCGCCACCGTCGCGTGGGTGCTCGCCAGGAGCGTGGTCGGGCACCCGCAGCCCTTCTTCGCCTCGGCCGCCGTGCTGATCGTCCTGGGGCAGGCACGCGGGCAGCGGCTGCGTCGCGCCGTCGAGGTGGTCCTCGGGGTGGCCGCCGGGGTGCTCGTGGCGGACCTGGTGATCCAGGCCCTCGGCCCGGGCACCACCTGGACGGTCTTCACCGTCATCCTGCTCACCGTCACCCTCGCCGCGGCGGTCGGCGCGACGGGCGTGAGCCTGGTGCAGGCGGCGGTCTCCGCGCTCTACCTGGTGGCGGTCGCGCCGCCCACCGAGTCGCTGGTGCCGTTCCGGTTCGTCGACGCGCTGATCGGCGGGGCGGTCGCGCTCGCCGTCAGCCAACTGGTCGACGCGCGGCGCCCGCTGGCTCCGCTGGTCGCCGAGGTCCGGGCGACCTTCGGTGACCTGGCCGCGGTCCTCACCGGCATCGCCGACGCCCTGGACCGGCACGACGAGCCCGCCGCGATGGCCGCCCTGGAACGAGCGCGGGGCATGGACGCCCGGGTGGACCGACTGCGCGAGGGCGTTCTCGCCGCCGGTGAGGCGCTCTGGCTGAACCTGCGCCGACGCCGACACATGGGTCGGCTGCGCTCGGTGGACACCTCGATCCGCCAGATCGACTACGCCGTCCGCAACGTCCGGGTGCTGGCCCGCGCCGGGGTCACCCTCAGCCGGCTGCCGGCGCCGGCGCCACCCGATCTCGGGACGGCGTTGCGGTCCCTGGCCGAGGCGGTACGCGCCGCCGGCGAGGCGCTCGCCGCCGACCTGGAGGGGCGCGACGAGACCGCCGACGAGCACGCCGTACGGGCCGACGAGGCGGCGCTCGCGGCGGTGCACACGGCGGGCCAGCTCTTCACGCCCGGTCAGAGCCTGCCCCTCGTCATGATCATCGGGCAGGTCCGGGCGACCGCGATCGACCTGCTCCGGGGCGTCGGCGCCGACGACGACGCCACCGTCCTCGGCCGCGTCGACCACTCCCTGGGCCTCCCACCCGTCTGACCCCGTCCCCCGCTCGCGCTCGCGCTCGTCGATCATGCAGTTGTGGTGGCCGACTCATCCGGATTCACGTCTTTCGCGAGGCACCACAACTGCATGATCGCCGGGGCGGGGCGGGGCGGGGCGGGGCGGGGCGGGGCGGGGCGGGGCGGGGCGGGGCGTGGGGCGTGGGGCGTGGGGCGTGGGGGTGGGTCAAGGGAGGGTGGTCAGCCAGGTGGCGGCGGCCTCGCGGATGTCCGGCGGGACCTCGTGGCCACCGGGGAACTCGCGGTAGGTCACGTCGTAGCCGAGGTCGTGCAGCCGGGGGACCAGCCGGCGGCTGCACACGTCCACCGGCAGCACCCGGTCGTCGACGCCGTGCGCGACGAAGACCCGGGGCTGGCCGTGGGTCACCAGCGGCGCGCTGAAGCCGGGGGAGAAGGCCACCACACCGGCCACCAGGTCACCGTTGGTGAGGCCGAGCGAGAGGGCGTACGAGGCGCCGTCGGAGAAGCCGCCGAGCACCACGTCCCGGACCGGGTACTCGGTGAAGGCGCGGGTGAGCAGGTCGTCGATGCGGCGTACGTCCACGCCGAACCCCTCGACGATCAGGTCCCAGCTGCTCGTGGCGGCCTGCGGCGCGACCAGGAGGAGGTGGTGTTCGTCGGCGAGGGGCAGCAGCAGGTTCAGTGCGTGGCGTGCCTCGCCGCCCGCGCCGTGCAGCAGCAGCACGAGCCGGTACGCCCGGTCCGCGACCGGCTCCGGCGCGTACCGCAGGCCCAGCGGACGGCCGTCGGGGTCGGTGAGGGTCGTCAGGCCGGCCGCGGCGGGGCCGACCGGCGGACGGGGCCGGGCGGTGAGCCGTCCGTGGCGGGCGTCGTCCTCGTCCGGCTCACGGCGGGGCGGGGCGGGGTCGGACACGGATCACCGTTCCTCGCTCGGTCGGCGGGTGTGCGGCGCGGTTACCCGGCGCGCACACGCTTAACCACCGCTGGTGTGCCGCCCGCCCGGCCCGCGCCCGACCGCCGAGCGGAGGGGCCCAACGCCGTGTGCGACCCGCCCGGCACGCGCCGGGCGGAGGGCTCACCGCCGTGTGCGACGTGCCCGGCACGCGCCGGGCGGGAGGGTTCAGGCGCTGTCGCGCGGCACCAGCGCGGACGGGAAGAACGTCACCGGTGGGGCTGGCCGCCGGTCGAGGACGGCGGTGGCGGCGGCGGTCGCGATCCGGGTGACGGGGTGGCTGGCCGTGGTCAACGCCGGTGTGCTCAGCGCGGCGAGCGGAATGTCGTCGAAGCCGGCCACCGCGACGTCGCCGGGCACGTTCACACCGCGGTGACGCAGGCCGGCGATGACCCCGAGCGCGGTGGCGTCGCTGGCGGCGAAGATCGCGTCGGTGTCCGGCCACCGGTCGAGCACCTCGCCGGCCGCCTCCCGGCCGCGGGCCGCCGTGAAGTCACCGGCGACCAGCCGGACGGGCATCCCCGCGGCGCGGGTCACCTGCCGGTAGGTGTGCACCGACCGGCCGGCGCAGACGAGCCACCGGTGGCCGGTGACCATCGCGATGCGTCGACGGCCCGTCGCGTGCAGGTGGCGCAGCACCGCTTCGGCTCCGGCGCCGTTGTCGACGTCGAAGGCGGGCACGGCGGGGGAGCCGATGCCGATCGAGGCGACCCGGCCCCGCACCCGGCGGGGCACCGCGTCGAGCACCGACCCCGTGGTGTTGACCAGCACCACGCCGCACACGCCCCGGTCGTCGACGAGCCGGCGCAGGGTCTGCGGGGCGCGCCGGGGCAGCCAGTGCAGGGTCACGCCGATCCCGTGTGGGGCGCCGACCCGGGCGGCGGCGGCCACCACCCGGTCGACGTAGGGGTCGTCGAGGACCGCCTCGGTGCTGCCGGTGACCGCCACGGCGAGCCGGACGCCGGAGCCCCGGACGAGTGCCCGGGCGGCCGGGTTGGGCAGGTAGCCGAGCCGGTCGGCCGCGGCGGCCACCCGGTCACGGGTGGCGGGCGAGGCGGAGCCGGTGCGGGCGAGGACGCGCGAAGCGGTCGCTCGCGACACCCCGGCGACCCGGGCGACGTCCTCCAGGGTGGCGGCGCGCGCCGCGGGTGTGGTCATGACGGTCCTCCCCAGGAGGTCGGTGCTCCGGTGCCCGCATCATCCCTCGGAGGTACGACGAAACATAGGGCTCGACCCGGCTTGTCGTGAGAGCGCTCTCACAGGTGGGATGGGGAACAAGCCGTCCGATCGAGAGGAATCCGCCGCGTGAGCTCCGCCGACACCGTCACCGCCGACTCGACGGGCACGTCGACCGTCCCCGTGGCGGTGCGGGCCGCCCGCAACGGCGTCGCCGTCGCGTTCGCTCTCAACGGGCTCGCGGTGGCGAGCTGGTTCTCCCGGGTGCCCGCGGTCCGCGACGGGCTCGGGCTCACCGCTGGTCAGCTGGGCCTGCTGCTGCTGGCCATGTCGGCGGGCGCGTTGTGCGCCATGCCCACCGCCGGGCTGGTCAGCCAGCGGCTCGGCGCGGCCCGTACGGTGGGCGTCGGCACCGTCCTGGTCGCGCTGGGCCTCACCGGCGCCGGGCTGGCCGCCGGGCTCGCCGGATCGGTGGTAGGCGTCGCGGTGAGCCTGTTCGCCTTCGGCTACGGCTCGGGCATCTGCGACGTCGCCATGAACGTCGAGGGTGCGTCGGTGGAGCGGCGCCTCGGCCGTACGATCATGCCGCGCTTCCACGCCGCCTGGAGCCTCGGCTCGGTGGCCGGGGCCGGGCTCGGTGCCGGGGCGGCCCGCGTCAGTCTCCCGGTCGGCGTCCACCTCGCCACGGTCGCGGTGGTGGTGCTGGTCGGCACGCTGGTCGCGGCCCGGCACTTCCAGCCGGCGAGCGCGACCGCGACGGCGGCACCCACTCCGGCCGGGCGGCGGCGTGCCCTGCTCGCCGCCTGGCGTGAGCCACGCACGCTGCTGATCGGGCTGTTGACGCTGGTGATGGCGTTCACGGAGGGCAGCGCGAACGACTGGCTGGCGGTCGCCTTCGTCGACGGTCACGACCTCAGCGAGGCCGCCGGCGCCGCGATCTTCGGCGTCTTCGTGATCGGCATGACCGTCGGGCGCACCGCGGGCACCATCGCCCTGGACCGGTGGGGGCGCGTGCCGGTGCTGACCGGCACCATCCTGCTCGCCGCGGCCGGCGCCACCCTGGCGATCCTGGCCGGGTCGGGGCCGGTGGCCGTCGTCGGGGTCGCGCTCTGGGGCCTCGGCGCGTCGCTCGGCTTCCCGGTGGGAATGAGCGCCGCCGCCGACGACGAGGAGAAGGCCCACGTACGCGTCAGCGTCGTCGCCGTGATCGGCTACACCGCGTTCCTCGCCGGGCCGCCGCTGCTCGGCCTGCTCGGCGACCGGGTGGGCACCCTGCGCGCGTTGCTCGTGGTGCCGCTGCTGCTGGTGCCGACCCTCGCGCTGGTGCCGGCGATCCGCCCGCCGCGCGCCACCGCCCGCCCCGAATAGCGGTGGGTCCCGGTCAGCGAAGGCCCGGCACGGTACGGGTACGCCGCGGACAGCGGCTCACCCCGATCCGCGCGGGTCAGTCGCGTAGCCAGATCCGCAGCGGCCCCACCCGCGTGAACCCGGCCGCGGTCGCCGGGTCGAGGTCGGTCCCGGACTCGTAGCCGACCAGCGCCGCCCCCGGCCGGGCCGCGGCCACCCCGGCCCAGACCTCGGCGACGTCGCCGCCGACGGCGAAGACGTTGGAGACCCCGGTCACCGGGCCGCTGTCGCTGAGCACGGCGCCACCGGTGACCGAGCCGTCGGGCGCGTACCGGGCGAGCACCGCCACCCGCGGATCGGCCAGCAACTCCGGCCGGAACAGCGCGCCACCACCGTGGGCCATCGCCCACGCGGCGAGCCGGTCCGCGCCGGTCACCGGGGCCAGCGTGACGGCGTCGGCGGGCCCGTGAGTCGTCGCTGGCCGGTGGAGCCACTCCGCGGCGAAGAGCACCCGGAAGCCGTACGGTCGCAGGTCGAGGTCGGCGAAGCTGTCCTTCACCGACGCGCCCGCTGCGGCGTCGATCCGGTCCAGCAGGGCCTCGGCGGCCACGCCGGGCCGCAGCGTCACTGCGTCCGGATAGCGGGGCGGGGAGCGGCGCGGCACCGACCAGGCGTCCGCGTCGGTCCGCCCGGACAGGCCGTGGATGGCGCAGACGAGACCGCACCACTGCACGTTGTCGCGCGCCGCCCACGCCACCACCGTCGCCTCGACCACGACCAGACCCTAACGTCGGCGCGGGCGTCGGAGGCCCGGTAATCAGGTCGCTCCCATCCGGCTCGCAGCGGATTGACAGGGACAGGTGCTGCACTGGGAGGCACGTGAGGAGAGGAGCGGACATGGGCTGGTTCAACCGGCGGTCGCGCGCCGCCGACGGGACCCCGACGAAGCTGGACCGGGAGGCGACCCGGGACGACTTCGCCGCGCTGGAGGCGTTCGTCATCAGCCGTCGGGGCGTGGAGTTCTACCTGGAACCGGAGACCACGGCAACCGACACCACGGTGGTGGCGATCGCCCACGACGGCGAGTGGATCCGACGGCGCACCGGCTCGCCACGGGCGGCGGCCGACCTCGCCCGCCGGCACGCCGTCCCCCTCTACGAGGCGGCCCGCACCGGCTACCCGGAGCGGATGCGCGCCTGGAACCGGGCCCACCCGGAGCGCCGACTCCGCTGACCCGGGCGCTGGTCGGCAGCCCAGCGGGCGGCCGCTGAGCGCCCGGCGGAGTGGGTCGCTGAGCGCGCGGCCGGGTGGGTCGCTGAGTGTGGTCCCGGCGTGGCCGGTGGACTCAGGCCGCCTCGACCACCGCCCGGGCCTCGTCCCAGGTCATCGGCTCACCGTGGCTCGACACGTACCACTGGTAGCCGTCGTCGAGCAGGCGGCGCACCAGCGCGAGGTCGGGTCCGTCGTCCGGGCCGCGCAGGTGGGCCGGCGGCGGGTAGAAGCAGTCGCCGAGCAGCATGACCCCGGAGTCGGGCACCAGCACCACCGTCGAGTCGGGCGCGTGCGCGCCGCCGACGTGCCGCAGCCGTACGCCGACCGGCAACTCGTCCTCGTCGGTGAAGGTGCGGGTGGGCGGCAGGATCAGGAAGTCGTCCCAGGAGTCGACCGCCAGCGCGCGGGCCCGGAAGCTCGGCGCGAGCCTCGGATCGGCTCGCACCTGGTCGCGCAGATAGCGGTGGCTCCACGGTCGGGCCGCCTCCGCCCGGAGCAGGTCGGCGCCGGTCACGTGGCCCACGATCTCCACGTCGGGCCAGGCGACGGCTCCCCAGACGTGGTCCCAGTGGTGGTGGGTGTAGACCAGCCAGCGTGGCGGCGCAAGCCCGGCGGCGTCCAGCGCGGCCCGGATCTCCCGGGCGTGCGCGGGGCTCTGACCCGCGTCGATCATCACACTGCCGCGGTCGTCGGCCACCACGGCGACGCCGGCCTGGACGGCCTCCGGGTCCGGGTCGCCGGGGCAGAGCCAGACCCGGCCGGCGAGATGGTGGAAGCGCACCGTGCTGATGGCCGTCGTCCTCCCGCTCGGGCCCGGGCCGATCGCCCGGCGTCGGCCAGATCGTACGCGCGCGGGGTGGCGAACCGTGTCCCGCCAGCGCTGACGCCCGCCCCGGCCGCCCGCCGCGCGTCCTGCGTCGCGCGCGAAGCCGGACGCCTCGCCGCTGCCCCGGCCGGCGTGGGCGACGGACGGTTGGCATCGACGCCCGGCACCGTCCACACCGGCTGTTCGCGCCAAGCCATCGACTGTTGCCCATCGGTTGGCGGTGCGGTGACGATCGGGGCGCCGTTGACCACTGTCGGACGGGTGTGGCAGCATTCGCGGCCTGACGGCAGTGAAGGAAGCCGGTGCGATTCCGGCGCGGTCCCGCCACTGTCACCGGGGAGCGATCCCCCCTCGTGAGCCACGACCGTCGTGTGCGGTTGGAAGGCCGGGGGTGAGCGTCGATCCGGGAGCCAGGATACTTCGGCCGTCGGGATGTGACCCCAGGGCGTGGAGACCCGAGGAGGACCCGATGACGCACTGCGTCCGCAGCGCCGCCGGCCATCGCCGTGAACGGCCCGCACCCAGCACCGCACCCACGCACCGCCGCGCCGGCCGCCGCCGGCCCGGGCGACTCGCCGCCGACGTGCCCCGGCCCGCCGTCGCCGGCCCGGCACGGCCCGCCCGCGCCCGCGCGCGCCGATCCGCCGACGCGGCGACCGGCCGCCGCGCTTCCTGACGTCCACCGCGCCCGTCGACGCCCGTCGGCGGTGATCCGGCGGACGCGCGCGACCACGTCGCCGCCCGTCCGCTGATCCGCACCCATCCCGCCCCGTCCGGCGACCCGTCGGCCGGCTGGGGCGTCCCCTTCCCCGGAGCCTGCCCTGCGTACCCTGCTGCTCTCCACCGCCGACACCGACCTGCTGGCCGCCCGGGCCAGCGGCGCCGACTACCGGCTCGCCAACCCCGCCCGCCTCGACGCCGACGCCGTGCCCGCGCTGCTCGACGGCGTGGACCTGGCCGTCGTACGGCTGCTCGGCGGTCGCCCGGCGTGGCCGGACGGGCTCGCCGCGGTGCTCGCCTCCGGCGTACCCACGGTGGTGCTCGGCGGCGAGGCGGTGCCCGACGCGGACCTCATGGCGGCGTCCACGGTGCCGTCCGGGGTGGCCACGCAGGCGCTCGCGTACCTGGTCGAGGGTGGGCCCGCGAACCTCGCCCAACTGGCCCGGTTCCTCTCCGACACGGTGCTGCTCACCGGGGAGGGCTTCGCCGCGCCGTCGCCCACCCCCACCCACGGCGTGCACGGCGACCGCCCCGCGCGAGCGGACCGCCCGACCATCGGGATCGTCTTCTACCGGGCGCACGCCCTCGCCGGCAACACCGGGTTCGTCGACACCCTCGCCGACGCGGTCGAGGCGGCCGGGGCCAACGCCCTGCCGATCCACTGCGGATCGCTGCGCGGGCTGACCGCCGGCGACGGCCCGTACGACCTGCTCGCGCGCTGCGACGCGTTGCTGGTCACCGTCCTCGCCGCGGGCGGCACCGTCGCCGCCGACGCCTCCGGCGGCGGTGACGAGGACGCGTGGGACGTCGGCGCGCTCGCCGCGCTGGACGTGCCGGTGATCCAGGCGCTCTGCCTCACCAGCACCCGCGAGCAGTGGGCCGGCTCGGACGCGGGACTGTCCCCGCTGGACGCCGCGATGCAGGTGGCCGTCCCCGAGTTCGACGGCCGGATCATCACCGTGCCGTTCTCGTTCAAGCGGATCGACCCCGACGGCCTGTCGGTGTACGTCGCCGACCCGGAGCGCGCCGCCCGCGTCGCCGGGATCGCCGTACGCCAGGCCCGGCTGCGCGGGCTGCCGAACGGCGACAAGCGCGTCGCCGTCGTGCTCAGCTCGTACCCGACGAAGCACTCCCGGGTCGGCAACGCGGTCGGCCTGGACACCCCCGCCTCGGCGGTGCGGCTGCTCGCCCGGCTCGCCGAGGCCGGCTACCACCTCGGCGACGGGCCGGTTCCCGACGACGGGGACGCGCTGATCCACGCGCTGATCGCGGCCGGCGGCCACGACGTCGAGTGGCTCACCCCGGATCAGCTCGCCGCCGCGCAGGCCCGGGTGCCGGGCGAGGTCTACCGACGGTGGTTCGAGCAGGTCCCGCGGGGGCTGCGCGAACGGATGCGGGAACACTGGGGGGAGCCGCCCGGCGAGCTGTACACCGACGGCGGCGACGTGGTGCTCGCCGGGCTGCGCTTCGGCAACGTGGTGCTGCTCATCCAGCCACCGCGCGGCTTCGGCGAGAACCCGATCGCCATCTACCACGACCCGGACCTGCCGCCGAGCCATCACTACCTGGCCGCGTACCGCTGGCTGGCGGCGCCCGTCACGGACGGCGGCTTCGGCGCGGACGCCGTGGTGCACCTCGGCAAGCACGGCACCCTGGAGTGGCTGCCCGGCAAGGGACTCGGCCTCGCCGCCGACTGCGCCCCGGACGCCGTCCTCGGCGACCTGCCGCTGGTCTACCCGTTCATCGTCAACGACCCCGGCGAGGGCACCCAGGCCAAGCGCCGCGCGCACGCCGTGGTCGTCGACCACCTGGTGCCGCCGATGGCCCGCGCCGAGACGTACGGCGACCTGGCGAAGCTGGAGCAGCTGCTCGACGAGTACGCCACCGTCCAGGCCCTCGACCCGGCCAAGGTGCCCACCGTGCGGGCGCAGATCTGGTCGCTGGTGCGCGCCGCCGAACTGCACCACGACCTGCACGCCGACGAGATGCCCGACGCCGACGACTTCGACGACTTCGTGCTGCACCTCGACGGGTACCTGTGCGAGGTCAAGGACGTGCAGATCCGCGACGGCCTGCACGTGCTCGCCGAGGCGCCGCGCGGCGAACCCCGGGTCAACCTGGTCCTCGCGGTGCTGCGCGCGCCGCAGGTGTGGGGCGGCACCCGCGCCCTGCCGGGCCTGCGGCAGGCCCTCGCCGCCGCCCACGGCCTCGACGAGGCGGCGCTGCTCGCCGAGCCCGGCGCCCGGCTGGCCGTGCCGGCGGCGCTCACCGACACCGTGGACGGCCCGGCGGCCACCGCGGCCGACGCGGTCGACCTGATCGAGGCCCTGGCCCGCCGGCTCGTCGTCGCCCTGGAGACCCTCGACTGGGATCCCACCACGGTCGACGCGGTCGTCACCGAGGTCACCGGCCGGGAGCTCCCGGACGCCGCCGCGGTGCTCCGCTTCGCCGCCACCGAACTCGTACCCCGGCTGGACCGGACCACCGACGAGCTGACCCACACCCTGGCCGCCCTCGACGGCCGGTTCGTGCCGCCCGGGCCGTCCGGCTCGCCGACCCGGGGCCTGGTCAACGTGCTGCCCACCGGCCGCAACTTCTACTCCGTCGACCCGAAGGCGATCCCCAGCCGCAACGCCTGGGACGTCGGGGTCGCCCTCGCCGACTCGCTGCTGGCGCGCCACCTCGCCGACACCGGCGGCTACCCGCGCTCGGTCGGGCTCACCGTCTGGGGCACCAGCGCGATGCGGACCCAGGGCGACGACATCGCCGAGGTCCTCGCCCTGCTCGGCTGCCGGCCCACCTGGGACGACCGGTCCCGCCGGGTCACCGGCGTGGAGGTGGTGCCGCTGCCGGAGCTGGGCCGGCCCCGCATCGACGTCACCGTCCGCATCTCCGGCTTCTTCCGCGACGCGTTCCCGCACGTCGTTGCCCTGATCGACGACGCGGTGCGGCAGGTCGCCGCCCTCGACGAGCCGGCCACGGAGAACTACCTGAAGGCGCACGTCGACGCCGACGTGGCCGAGCACGGCGACGTACGCCGGGCCACCGCGCGGATCTTCGGCTCGAAGCCCGGGGCGTACGGGGCGGGGCTGCTGCCGCTCATCGACGCCCGGAACTGGCGCAGCGACGCCGACCTGGCCGAGGTGTACGCGGTCTGGGGCGGCTACGCCTACGGCCGGGGGCTGGACGGGCGGGAGGCGCGGGCCGACATGGAACGCTCCTTCGCCCGGATCACCGTGGCGGTGAAGAACCAGGACACCCGCGAGCACGACATCGTCGACTCCGACGACTACTTCCAGTACCACGGCGGGATGGTGGCGATGGTCCGGCACCTCACCGGCGCCGCGCCGGCCGCGTACGTGGGTGACTCGGCGATGCCGCACGACGTGCGCACCCGGACGCTGGGCGAGGAGACCCGCCGGGTGTTCCGCGCGCGGGTCGTCAACCCGAAGTGGATCGCCGCGATGCGCCGGCACGGCTACAAGGGCGCGTTCGAGCTGGCCGCGACCGTGGACTACCTCTTCGGCTACGACGCCACGGCGGGCGTGGTCGACGACTGGATGTACGAGCACCTCGCCGCCGCGTACGTCTTCGACCCGACCACCCGGGCCTTCCTGGAGGAGTCGAACCCGTGGGCGCTGCGCGGCATCACCGAGCGGCTGCTGGAGGCCGCCGACCGGACGCTGTGGGCCGAGCCCGATCCGGCCACCCTCGACCGGCTCCGCGAGACGTACCTGACCACCGAGGGTGACCTGGAGGACCGGGCATGACGTTCCCGTTCAGCGCGGTGCTCGGCATGGACGACATGCGCCTGGCCCTGCTGCTCAACGCGGTCAGCCCGGCGATCGGCGGGGTGCTGGTCCGGGGCGAGAAGGGCACCGCCAAGTCCACCGCCGTCCGGGCCCTGGCCACCCTGCTGCCCCCGGTCGACCACGTCACCGGCTGCCGCTTCGCCTGCGACCCGGCCGCACCCGACCCGGGCTGCCCGGACGGGCCGCACCCGCCCGGCACCGTCGCCGAGCGTCGCCCCGCCCGGCTGGTCGAGCTGCCGGTCGGCGCCGCCGAGGACCGGGTCGTCGGGTCGCTCGACCTGGAGCAGGCCCTCGCCGCGGGCGTACGCGCCTTCGAACCCGGCCTGCTCGCCGCCGCGCACCGCGGCGTGCTCTACGTCGACGAGGTCAACCTGCTCCACGACCACCTGGTGGACCTGCTGCTCGACGCGGCCGCGATGGGTCGCAGTCACGTCGAGCGCGAAGGCGTCTCGGTCAGCCACGCGTCCCGGTTCCTCCTGGTCGGCACCATGAACCCGGAGGAGGGGGAGCTGCGGCCGCAGCTGCTCGACCGGTTCGGGCTCACCGTCGAGGTCGGCGCGAGCCGCGACCCGGCCGTACGCGTCGAGGTGGTCCGTCGCCGGCTCGCCGCCGACGCCGACCCGGCCGGCTTCGCCGCCCGCTGGGCCGACGCGGACGCCGACATCGCGCGGCGGGTCGCCGCGGCCCGCGACCGGCTCGGCCGGGTGCTGCTGCCCGACGCCGCGTTGCGGCAGATCGCCGAGGTCTGCGCCGCGTTCGACGTGGACGGCATGCGCGCCGACATCGTCACCGCCCGTACCGCCATCGCCCACGCGGCCTGGCACGGCCGGGACCGGGTCACCGTGGACGACGTGCGGGTGGCCGCGCGGCTGGCTCTGCCGCACCGCCGCCGCCGTGACCCCTTCGACACCCCCGGGCTGGACCAGAAGCGGCTCGACGAGGCCCTGGACCGGGCACCCGACGACCCGGACGACGACCCGCCGGGTGGCCCCGGTGGTGGGACGCCGCCGGATCCGTCCGGCGGCCCGGGCGACGGCGGCGGTTCCGGCTCACCGGAGCGCCCGGAAGCCGACGACGACGCCGGGCGGGGATCGACGCCGGACCCCGGGGGCGCCGACCAGCGCGGGCCCGACGCGGGTCCGCGCGAAAACCACGCCGACGGGTCGAGCGGCGCCGGTGACGACGCCGACGCGTCCGGGGCCACCGGCCCGGACGCCGCGGGCGGCCCCGCCGACGCGTCGGCCGACGCCCAGCCGGTCGCCGCACCGCAGCGCGGGCTCCGCGCACGCCTGCTCACCGCACCCGGTGTCGGGGACGGCGTGCCCGGCCGGCGGTCCCGGGCCCGCACCGGCCGGGGCCGCACCACCGGCGCCCGGGTGCCCACCGCCGGACGGGCCGGGGTCCTGCACCTGCCCGCCACCGTCCGGGTCGCCGCCCCGTACCAGGTGGCCCGGGGGCGGGAACGCGGCCCGCTGCGGCTGCGCCCCGCCGACGTCCGGGAGGCGGTCCGCGAGGGGCGCGAGGGCAACCTCGTGCTGTTCCTCGTCGACGCGAGCGGGTCGATGGGCGCCCGGCAGCGGATGGGCGCCGTCAAGGGCGCGGTGCTCGCCCTGCTCACCGACGCGTACCAGCGCCGGGACAAGGTCGCGGTGGTCGCGTTCCGGGGCGCCGGGGCGCAGACCGTGCTGCCGGCCACCTCGTCGGTGCTGGCCGCGTCCGCCCGGCTGGGGGAGCTGCCGACCGGCGGTCGTACGCCGCTGGCCGAGGGCCTGCTCGCGGCGGCCGAGCTGCTGCGTGTCGAGCGGCTGCGCGATCCGCGTCGCCGCCCCCTGGTGCTGGTGCTCACCGACGGGCGGGCGACCGCCGGGGCGCGTCCGCTGGACCGGGCTGCCCGGGCGGCGGCCGTGCTCGCGGCCACCGGCGCGCCCTGCGTGGTCGTCGACTGCGAGTCCGGCCCGGTCCGCCTCCACCTCGCCGAGCGACTGGCCGCCCAGCTCAACGCCCCGCTGCACCCCCTCACCTCGCTCACCACCCTCGCCACCCGCACCCGAAGGAGCGCCGCCTGATGCCGCAGGGGAAGCCGACGCACGTACCCGCCGACGGGCTCACCACCCGGCAGCGCCGCAACCGCCCGCTGCTACTCGTCCACACCGGACAGATGAAGGGCAAGTCGACGGCCGCGTTCGGGCTCGCGTTGCGCGCCTGGACCGCCGGACTGCCCGTCGGGGTGTTCCAGTTCGTCAAGAGCGCCAAGTGGCGGGTGGGGGAGGAGAGCGCGTTCCGCGCGCTCGGCGAGGTCCACGAGCGCACCGGCCAGGGCGCCCCGGTGGCCTGGCACAAGATGGGTGAGGGCTGGTCGTGGATTCAGCGCGGCGGCGAGGCCGACCACGCCGCGGACGCCCTCGAAGGCTGGCGGCAGATCCAGCGTGACCTGGCCGCGCAGCGTTACGGGCTCTACGTGCTCGACGAGTTCACCTACCCGATGAAGTGGGGCTGGGTGGACGTCGACGAGGTGGTCGACACCCTCGCCAACCGGCCCGGGTTCCAGCACGTCGTCATCACCGGGCGGGACGCCGACCCCCGGCTGGTCGAGGCCGCCGACCTGGTCGCCGAGCTGACCAAGGTGAAGCACCCGATGGACGCCGGCCAGAAGGGCCAGAAGGGCATCGAATGGTGACACCGCGGCCCCGGTGACCACCGTCCCCACCCGGCGTCCCGCGCCACCTGACCGGAGGAGTCCGATGACCTCGACCACCCTGACCACCACACCGCCGGTGGGCCGCTGGCGTCGCGCCGAACGGGTCCGTCTCGGCGGCATCGTGCTCGCCGTCGCCGTGCTGCACGTGGCCGGCTGGAGCCTCTACCTGTACTGGAACAACCAGCCGGTGGCCGCCGGCGGGCTGGCCGGCGCGGGCACGCTCGCGTACGTGCTCGGGGTGCGGCACGCCTTCGACGCCGACCACATCGCGGCGATCGACGACACCACCCGGCTGATGCTGCTGCGCGGCCGGCGACCGGTCGGCGTCGGCTTCTTCTTCGCGCTCGGGCACAGCGCCGTGGTGCTCCTGCTGGCCCTGGTGGTCGGGCTCGCGTCGGCGAACGTGACCGGCCCTCGGCTGGCCAGCTTCCGCGAGGTCGGTGCGACCGTCGCGATCGTCACCGCCACCGCGTTCCTGGCGCTGGTGGCGCTGCTCAACGCGGCGGTCCTCGCCGGGCTCGCGCGGCTGTGGCAGCGGCTGCGTCGCGGCGAGCTGGACGAGCGCGAACTCGACCTGCACCTGCTCAACCGGGGCCTGGTGCAGCGGGTCCTCGGCTCGCGGGCCCGCTCCCTGGTCCGATCCTCGTGGCACATGGCGCCGGTCGGGTTCCTCTTCGGCCTCGGCCTGGAGACCGCCAGCGAGGTCACCCTGCTCGCGCTGTCGGCGAGCACCGCCGCCGGTGGGGGCCTGCCCGTGCTGGCGCTGCTCACGCTGCCGCTGCTCTTCGCCGCCGGCATGTCCGCCATGGACACCGCCGACAGCCTGCTCATGAGCCGGGCCTACTCGTGGGCGTACCGGCACCCGGCCCGGCGGCTCTACTACAACCTGGCCACGACCGGCGTGACCGTCCTCGTCGGCGGCGTGGTGGCCAGCGTCTACGGGGCGGGGCTGCTGGCCGAGCACCTGGACGTGCGGGTGCTCGCCGGGTACGCCGGTGTCGCCGACCACTTCGAGCAGCTCGGCTACCTGGTGGTGGGGCTGTTCGTGGTGTCCTGGGTCGCGGCGGTGGCGCTGTGGAAGCTGCGCGGCTACGACCGCCGCTACGGCGGGACGCAGCCGACCGGCGATTGACGGCGGCCGGCGGGTCTCAGCCGGTGAACGCCCGCGCCAGGGCGTAGCCGGCGCTGGCGGCGGCGAGCCCGGCGGCGAGGCTGCCGAACACGTTGGCCAGGGCGGGCAGCCGGTCGCCGGCCCGGGCCAGCCCCAACGTCTCGTAGCTCAGGGTCGACCAGGTGGTGAGCGCGCCGCAGAAGCCGGTGCCGAGCAGCGCGGTCACCGCCGGGCCGGTGGGCAGCCCGACGACGACCCCGAGCACGAGCGACCCGATCACGTTGACGGTCAGCGTGCCCCACGGGAAGGCGGACCCGAACCGGGCCTGCACGGCCCGGTCGGTGAGGTAGCGCAGTGGCGCGCCGACGGCCGCGCCGATCGCGACGAGCAGCACGGTCACCGGGTGCGCCGATCGTCGCGTCCGAGCAGTCGTCCGGTGAGGGCGTCGCCGACCCAGACGGCGACGAGCGCGCCCACCAGGGTCGCCGCCAGGTAGGCGAGGGCCACCCCGGGCGCTCCCGCCGCGAGGGCCAGCCGGATGTCGACGACGTACGTGGAGAAGGTGGTGAAGCCGCCGAGGATCCCGACGCCGAGGAACGGTCGGGCCAGTGGCGGCCCGCCGTCGTGGTGCCGGAGCACCGCCATCAGCACGCCGATCAGCAGGCAGCCGGTGACGTTGATGCCGAGGGTGGCGCCGGGGAAGCCCGTCGGGCCGTGCGGGAAGGCGGCCTGGAGGCCGGCGCGGGCCAGTGCCCCGAGCACCCCGCCGGCGGCGATCGCGGCGAGCACCGCCGCCGGCCGCGCTCCGAGTTCCCGCCGGTCACGCCCGACGGCCAGATCGACGTCCGGGTCCACCCGCCGTCCGTCGGACTCCACCACCTGCTACTCCCGCCCCCCGCCCGTCATCACCGCGATCTTGCGGTTTCGGCCCGTGACGAGTCCGTTCTGTCGCGGATGTCGGGGCGCGATGTGCAAGATCGCGGGAGGTCAGGATATGCCGGCCACGGTGGGGCGGTCAGCGGAGTCCGACTACTGCCGCGTCCGCGCCGCCGCGCCAGAGGGTGCCGACCTCGGTGAAGCCGGCGTCGGTCAGCGCGGCGAGGTGCCAGGAGACCGGCGGAATCCACTCCGGACCGTGTCCGGCCGGGTAGATCGCGTGCCGGCGCTCGACGAGCGGGGCCAGGGACGGGTCCGCGCCGGCGCGCTCCCACCAGTCCGACCACGACGCAACTGCGCCGGCGGCGTACCGGGCGGCGCGGCGGGTCTGGGCCCGGGCGGTGAGCCGCTTGGTCAACTCGGGCAGCGCGTCGTCGGGCATGTGGTCGGCGTTGGCCAGGATGCCACCGGGGCGCAGCACGCCGCGGATCTCCGCGTAGAGCCGGGTGAGTCGGTCGGCGGGCAGCCAGTGCAGGGCGGTGGCGGTCAGCACTGCGTCGTACTCGCGGTGGGGCAGCGCAGCGGTCCAGTCGGGGCGGCCGAGGTCGGCGGTGACCACCGTGGCGCGGCTGGCGAGGGACGCCTCCGCGATGGCCAGTAGCGCCGGGTCGAGGTCGACCAGGGTCACGTCGGCGCCGGGGAAGCGCGCCAGCGTTCGCAGGGAGATGGTGCCGGTGCCGCCGGCCAGGTCGAGCAGGCGGGGCGGCGCGCCGTCGGTGACCGCGTCGACCGCGTCGAGCAAGGCGGTGAACCGGTGTTCCCGGTCGGGCAGGTACGCCTCCTGCTGCCGGTCCCAGCTCTCCTGCCACGCCGCGGCGTCGGTGATGTGAGGACTCATGACGGAGAGGCTAGT
Organism: Micromonospora sp. NPDC049366; assembly: GCF_044466625.1. Lineage (NCBI taxonomy): Bacteria > Bacillati > Actinomycetota > Actinomycetes > Micromonosporales > Micromonosporaceae > Micromonospora > Micromonospora sp. NPDC049366. Next base: position 126,485 of record NZ_JBITMV010000017.1, on the reverse strand, counting down.
GACGTCCCGAGTCGACAGTCCAGGGCTTGTTGCAAAGAATTTGCGATTAGGAAAGAGTGGCAGGGCGATGATCGGCCGCGAGGTCCGGGCGCCGTCCGGCCCCCGCTTGGTCACCCGCCGTACGCGCGGACGCGACCGCCGGTTTGACCTCAACCCCGCTTCACCGTTCAGGCTGGGTCCTGTACGACCGAGCGAGGCGGAGGACGACGTGCGGGTGATCGAGGTGGGGGCGTTCGGCGGCCCGGAGGTGCTGACGCTGACCGAGGTGCCGGAGCCGGTGCCCGGGCCGGGTGAGCTCCTGCTGCGGGTGGCGGTCGCCGACGTGCTCTGGGTGGAGACGGCGATCCGACGCGGCCTCGGCGGAACGTACTTCCCCGTCACCCCGCCCTACCGCCCGGGCGGGGGCGTGGCCGGGACGGTCGAGGCGGTCGGCGTCGGCGTCGACCCGGCCTGGACCGGCCGGCGCGTCGTCGCTCGCACCGACGAGCGCGGCGGCTATCTGGAACGCGCCGTGGTGTCCGCCGACGCCACCCTCCCGGTCCCCGAGGAGGTGTCGCTGGCCGAGGCCGCGGCCCTGCTGCACGATGGGGTGACCGCCGCCGGGCTGTGCGACCTCGTGCCCGTACGCCCCGACGACCGGGTCCTCGTCACCGCCGCGGCGGGCGGGCTGGGCGCGCTCCTCGTGCAGCGGGCCCGCGCCGCCGGCGCGTACGTCGTGGCGGCCGCCCGGGGCGAGACCAAGCGTGCGGCGCTGTACCGCCTCGGCGCCGACCTGGCCGTCGACTACGCCGAGCCGGGCTGGACCGCGCGGGTCCGGGCGGCGACCGGCGGCTTGGACGTGGTCCTCGACGGCGCCGGCGGCGACTACGGCCGGGCCGCGTTCACCCTGCTCCGCGACGGCGGCTGGTTCTCCGCCCACGGCACCCCGGCCGGCGGGTTCGCCGTGCCCGACGAGACCGACGCGCGGACCCGGGGCGTCACCGTGGTCGGCATCGCCGACGTGCGGTTCACCCCCGAGCAGCGGCTCCGGTACCTGCGGGACGCCCTCGACGCGGCGGCGACGGACGGGATCCGACCCCTCATCGGTCAGACGTTCCCGCTGGAGCGGGCCGCGGACGCGCACCGGGCGATCGAGGACCGCTCGACGATCGGCAAGACCCTCCTCGTCGTCTGACCGCCGCCCGCCGACCCGTGCGGCGGCGCCGGCCGGGGTGGGCGTACGGTACGCGGACCGGCGGGCGCGGTGCCGAGGCGTCCACCGTCGCCGTGCAGGAGGAACGATGCGGGATCGCACCCCACGCCCCGAGGACCTGGAGCCCATCGAGCGGGCCGGCGTCGACGAACTGCGGTCGGTGCAGCGCGAGCGGCTGCGCTGGTCGCTGCGGCACGCGTACGACAACGTGCCCCACTACCGGCGTGCGTTCGACGCGGCGCAGGTACACCCGGACGACCTGCGCGACCTCGACGACCTGGCTCGCTTCCCGTTCACCGGCAAGGCGGAGCTGCGGGAGAACTACCCGTTCGGCATGTTCGCGGTGCCCCGGGAGCAGATCGCCCGGCTGCACGCCTCGTCCGGCACCACCGGCCGACCCACCGTCGTCGGCTACACCCGCGCCGACCTGACCACCTGGGCCCGCCTGATGGCCCGGTCGATCCGCGCCTCCGGTGGGCGACCGGGCGACCGGGTGCACGTCGCCTACGGCTACGGCCTGTTCACGGGCGGCCTGGGCGCGCACTACGGGGCCGAGGAGTTGGGCTGCACCGTCATCCCGGTGTCCGGTGGCATGACCGAGCGGCAGGTCATGCTGATCCGCGACTTCGAGCCCGAGGTCATCATGGTCACCCCCAGCTACATGCTGGCCATCGTCGACGAGATGGAGCGTCAGGGCGTCGACCCGCGTACCACCTCCCTGCGGGTGGGCATTTTCGGCGCGGAGCCGTGGACCGAGGACATGCGCCGGGAGATGGAGCAGCGCCTCGACATGCACGCCGTCGACATCTACGGCCTCTCCGAGGTCATGGGCCCCGGCGTGGCCAACGAGTGCGTCGAGACCAAGGACGGCCTGCACCTGTGGGAGGACCACTTCTACCCGGAGATCATCGACCCGGTCACCGGTGCGGTGCTGCCCGACGGGGAGCGGGGCGAGCTGGTGCTCACCTCGCTGACCAAGGAGGCGATGCCGGTCGTCCGCTACCGCACCCGTGACCTGACCCGGCTGCTGCCGGGCACCGCCCGGCCGATGCGCCGGATCGAGAAGATCACCGGACGCACCGACGACATGATGATCGTCCGCGGGGTCAACGTGTTCCCGACCCAGATCGAGGAGCTGATCCTGCGAACCCCGGAGCTGTCCCCGCACTTCCAGTGCGTCCTGGACCGGCAGGGCCGGATGGACACCCTCACCGTCCGGGTCGAACGGCGCACCGGGGTGGCGCTCGACGCGGCGGAGCGGGCCGGCGCCGCCCTGGTCGAACTCGTCAAGAACACCGTCGGGGTGAGCGTGGCCGTCGACGTGATCGCCCCGGACGGGGTGGAGCGGTCCATGGGCAAGATGCGGCGGATCGTCGACCAGCGGCGGGCGGGCTGACGTGGGCGGGGAGCCCAACGCCGCGTACGACATGTTCGACGCCGACCTGGCCTCACGCGGGCTCGGCATCGAGCTGGTCGAGGCCGCCGACGGCGCGGCGGTGGCCCGGATGCGGGTCGCCGCCGACATGGTGAACGGTCACGCCATCGCCCACGGCGGCTTCGTCTTCCTGCTCGCCGACACCGCCTTCGCGCTGGCCTGCAACAGCTGGGGACCGGTCACCGTCGCGGCCGGCGGAGAGATCACCTTCGTCCGGCCGGCGCGCGCCGGTGACCTGCTGACCGCCCGCGCCACCGAGCGCACCCGCTACGGCCGCAGCGGCATCTACGACGTCACCGTCACCCGCGACGACGGCGAGGTGATCGCCGAGTTCCGGGGACGCAGCCGCACCCTCGCCACCCGGCCGGAGGGGCGCGCCGACTCGTCGCCGCCCGCGGGCTGAACCCCGGCCCCGCTCACGGGGCACGCCGGGGGTCGAGCCGGTCGCGCGTCTCGCAGCGCTGCGGCTGACCGGACCCGACGCGGGCCTGGCAACCGGCGGCACACCGGCCCGGCCCGGCGGCTCGCCGACGCCGCCCGGCTGCGGCACGATGATCCGATGCCATCCGTCGTGCTGTTCCACTCCGTGTACGGGCTGCGGCCCGCCGTCCTGGCCGCCGCCGACCGGCTGCGCGCCGCCGGGCACCAGGTCGTCACCCCCGACCTGTACGGCGTACCGCCCGTCGACAGCGTCGAGGACGGGTTCGCCCTGCTGGAGACGATCGGGCGGGACGTGGTGCTCGACCGGGCGCGCGACGCGGTCGAGGAGCTGCCGGCGCGTACCGTGCTGGCCGGCATGTCCATGGGCGCCGGGATCGCCGGAGCCCTGCTCGCGGAGCGTCCCGAGACCGCCGGGCTGCTCCTCCTGCACGGCTCGGGTGGCTCACCGGAGGCCGTCCGCCCCGGCCTGCCCGTCCAGCTGCACCTCGCCGACCCGGATCAGTACGAGCCGCCGGAGGAGCTCGACGAGTGGTCGCAGGCGATGACGGCGGCGGGCGCCGCGCTGGAGGTCTTCCGCTACCCGGGTGCCGGTCATCTCTTCACCGACCCGGGGGTGCCCGACCACGACCCGGCGGCCACCGCGGCGACCTGGGCCCGCGTCCGGTCCTTCCTCGACGCCCGCTGACCGACCGGCTGCCACCTCCGCCGACCCGACCCGACCGGGCGCGGCTGCGCATCCGGCTCGCCGCCGAGGCCGCCCGCCCGTCAGGCGGCCGCCCCCGAGAGCGCCGCCACCCCACCACCGGGGGCGGGTCCGGGCGTCGACCGACGCCACGACGGCGGCACCGGATGGCCGTCCCGGGCCGCGCCGGGCGCTCGCCGTCGCACCTTCGGCACCGACGACCGGGCGGTCCAGGCAGGCCCCGCGACCGCCGTCAGGAGCACGCCGGCCGTTGCCGCCCCGATCCCGTCACGTCGCGCCGAACCGGCCGACGGCGTGGTCCTCCCGTCCCCCTCGCGGCGCGCCGAGTCCGCCGCAGGAGCGGTCATGGGCGTGCCGCGTACCGCGGTGGGGAGCCGGACCGAGGGCCGGGACCACCCCGGTGGGCGCGGCGCCCGCTCCGGTGCGAGGGTCGCTGGGCGGCCCGCCACGACCGTCAGGTGCCGACCGGCGGCGGTCGCGGGTGCCGACCCGGGTTCGGCCCGGTCGACGCGCGCCTGCGGCGGGGGAGCACCGTGGTTCGGGTCGGCCACGCGCGGCGGCGCGCACCGGGCACCGCCGGGCCGGCGGGGCGCCGTCGGCTCGACGTCCGCGCCGCGCGCGGCGAACACCGCCCGCGTCCGGCGCGGCAGGCGCCCGGCGGCGACGCGGCGCAGCGCCGGCGTCGCGATCGCGTACGTGCCGGCGGTGCGGGCAACGAGGAGTCCGGCGTCGACCAGGGACCGCAGCAGCGGCAGCATCTCGTCGGCCGTCCGGCCGAGCAGCCGGGCCACGGCCGTCGGGGTGAACCGGGCGTCGAGGGTGGCCGCGGCCATGACGACGGCGCGTCCCATGCCGGAAAGCCGGTCCAGTTCGGCCGCGGCCGCCCGGTGCAGCGACTCGGGCAGCGGCGTGGTGCGCGGGTCCTCGCCGTCCACGAGGGAGCGGACGTAGGCGACGGCATGGCCGGGTCGGCCGCCGACCAGCGGGAGCAGCCGGTCGACCAGGGACACCGGCCGGCCCGCGCGGGTCAGCAGGTGGCGCAGCAGCCGCCCGGTCTGCACCGGGGCGAGCGGGCCCACCGTCACCACGCTGTGCCGGTGCGGCGCCACCAGCGCGCCCGCCCGGTCCGGACTGTGCAGCGCGACCACGGCCAGCGGGAGGTCGCGCGCCGCGGCCGCGGTGAAGAGGCGGTGCAGGAACCGGTCGACCGCGGGCGTGGCACGGTCCGAGTCGTCCACGGCCACGACGACCGGCCCGCGCGCGGCGAGGCGCAGCAGCACCTCCTGGCACCAGCCGGCCCCGGCGGCCGCGTCGGCGCTGCCGTCCGGCGCGGCGAGCAGCCGCTCCAGCGCGGAGAGCGCGGCCGTTAGCCGGCTCGGCGGGAGCAGCCCGGCCAGCAGGGCGGCCAGCCGGTCGCGGACCGCCGGGTCGCCGGCCCGGACGCCCACGAGCCCGCGTAGCAGGTCGGCCACCGGGGCCAGCGGCTGCTCCGGGTACGGCGGGCAGGCCGTCACGCACCAGCGGACCGGCACCCCGTCCACCGTGTCGACCGCCTGGGTCAGCTCGTGCAGCAGTCGGCTGCGTCCGCTGCCCGCGGGGCCCACCAGCGCGACCCAGCGTGGGCTGCGTTCGCGGACGGCCCGCACGATCTGGTCCCGGGCGCCGGCGAGTTCGCGGCGGCGCCCGACCAGCGGCCCGTCGTGTCGGGGCAGGGGCGGTGCGGCCGCGCCGACCGCGTGCCAGACGTCCATCGGCGGCACCCGGTTGGGCACCGTCACCGGGGCGAGTCGGCGCTGCGTGACCAGGCCGGCCGTGGCGCGGTGGGTGGCCGCGCAGAGGGCCACCGCGCCGGGCGCCGCGCACCCCTGAAGGCGGGCCGCCGTGGTGATCACCGCGCCGCTGGCGACGCCGTGCCCGCCGGTGCGGGCCGCGGCGAGGTCGACGACGGCCTCACCGGTGGCGACGCCCACCCGCACCCGGACCGCGGTGCCGTCGACCAGGGGACGACCATCGAGCGCCTTCTGGATCTCCAGGCCCGCCCGCACCGCCCGGTACGCGTCGTACCCGTCCGACTCGCGCGCGCCGAACAGGGCCATGACGGCGTCGCCGACGTACTTCTCCACGACGCCGTGCCAGCGCCGCAGCACCCGTCCGACGGTGTCGAAGTACGCCTGTTGCAGCGCCCGCACGTCCTCCGGGTCGAGCCGGTCCACCAGCGCGGTGGAGCCGACGATGTCGACGAACAGGACAGTGACCGTCCGTCGTTCCTCCGGAACCGGCCAGCGTGGCGACGGGACCGGTGGCCCGGCGACGGTCGTGGACATCGGCTCCCACCTGCCTTTCCCCTGGTGATTGGCTGACGACCTCCGGAGACTCGCACCCCTGGGCCGACGGGGGATCCGTAGGACGACGTATGTCTGACCTCCGCAACCTTTGGTCGCAATGTCGACGCGAGGAGTACCACATGCGGGAAGTGGCCGTAGAACAGTGCGGGGACGTGTGATTAGGCTTCCTGCCATGGCCAGCGATGTGGACACTGCACCACTCGTCGGCCGGGCCGACCTGCTGCGGGAGGTCCGGTCGGCGCTGCTCGACGATCTCGCGCAGGGGCACACCGCGGCCGTCTTCCTCACCGGCGAGAGCGGCGTGGGCAAGACCCGCCTGCTGCGTGAGGTGAGCGCGCGGCTGCGCGAGGGCGGCGCCCTGGTGCTCACCGGGTCCTGCCTGGACATCGGCGACGCCTCACCCCTGCACCCGCTGCTGCAGGCGCTGCGGCGTTTCGACGCCGAGCTGACCGCCGCGCAGGCCCGCACCTCCTCCGCCGTGCGCGGACTGCTGCAGATGTTCGCCGACGAGACCGGCGGGCCGGACGGCGCGGGCGCGCTGCTGGAGCGGGTCTCCCGCGGCCTGCACCTCATCGCCGAGGGCCGGCCCCTCGTGCTGGTGCTGGACGACCTTCAGTGGGTCGACCGCAGCACTCGCCAGCTGCTGCTCTACCTGCTCGCCGGCCTGGGCGACCTTCAGCTCTCCGTGCTCGCCGCGGTGCGGGCCGAGTCGCTGCAGGGCGCGCATCCGCTGCGCCGGGTGCTCACCGAGCTGCGCCGACTGCGGACGGTGCGCGTGCGTGACCTGATGCCGTTGGACCGGGCGGACACCGAGCAGTTGGCGGCGGCCGTGGTCGGCCGGCCGCTCGCCGCCGAAGCCGCCGAGCAGGTGTGGCGGCGCAGCGGCGGCAACCCCTTCGTCATCGAGGAGCTGGCCCGCGACCTGCGCGACGGCCGCGACGGGCTGTCCGACACCCTGCGGGAGATCTTCCTGGCCCGGGTGGACGCGTTACCCCAGCACGCCCACGCGGTCGTCCACGCCGTCGCGGCCGGCGTGGAACCGGTCGACCACTGGCTGCTGGCCCAGGTGGTGCGGCTGCCCGAGCAGGAGCTGATCGAGGCGGTGCGGGCCGCCGTCGCGCACCGGCTGCTGGTGAGCGCCGACGACGGCTACCGGCTGCGCCACCGGCTGGTCGCCGAGGTCCTGGTGGACGAGCTGCTGCCGGCCGAACGGTCCGGCCTGCACCGCCGCTACGCGGAGGCGCTCACCTCGGCCGAGGCGGAGCTGCACCAGGCCCGGCTGGCCCATCACTGGCGGCTGGCCGGCGAGCCGGCGCGGGCGCTGCCCGCCGCGATGGCCGCGGCGCAGGAGGCGGAGCGTCTGCACGGTTACACGGAGGCGCACCGGCACTGGTCGGCGGCGTTGCAACTGGCCGACGCCCCGACCGGCGGGCCACTCGAGGTCGACCGGGCGGAGCTGCTGGGGCACGCGGCCGAGGCGGCCCACCACAGCGGCGAGCACGCCCGCGCGCTGGCTCTGCTGGAGGAGCTGGCGCGGGACAACGGGATGTCGTCCTGCGCGCTGCACATCCGGCGGGCCCGCTATCTGGCCGCCGCCGGCCGCTCGGCGCTCGCCGAGACGGAGTACGAGCGGGTGCTGGAAGCGCCGGACTGCACGCCCCGCGAGCGGGCCACGGCGGCCGCCCACCTGGCGGAGCTGCTGCTGCACCTCGGCCGGTACGCCGACGCCGGTCAGCGCGCACGCGAGGCGCTGGACCTGGCGGCCGTGGTGGAGGGCTCGACGACCGAGGTGGTCTTGGCGAGTTCGGCGCTGGGCTTCAGCGAGGCGTACCTGGAGGACCCGGACGCCGGCCTCGCGGTGATGCGCCGTGCGCTCGCCACCGCCGAGCGGTCCGGGCGGCCGGAGGACGTCGCGTTCGCGTACCTGCACCTCGCCGAACTGCTCACCGGCCCGCTCAACATCCTGGAGGAGGGTGTGGTGGTGGCCCGCCGGGGTGCCGAGCGGGTCGCCGAGCTGGGGTTGGGGCGCACCTGGGAGACCCGGCTGCTGGCCATCGCCACCAACGGACTGTTCCGGGTCGGGCAGTGGGCCGAGGCGGAGAAGGTGGTCGCGGCCGCGCTGCGGCACCGCCCGTCCGGCGCGGACGCGGTGGAGCTGCTGCTGGCCCGCTGCCGCCTCTCGGTCGGCTACGGCGACATCGAGGCCGCCGATCGTGATCTCGACTCGGTGGCGACCGTGCTCGCCGGTGGTGGCGCCCGGCACGTGATTCCGCTGCTGACCCTGCGCGCCGGCCTGGCCATGTGGCAGGGGCGGCACGACCTCGCGCGGCAGGCGGTGCAGCGCGGCCTCACCGAGATCCGCTCCGACGACGTGGGGATCCTCGCCGCGCTGGTCTGGCACGGCCTGCGCGCCGAGGCCGAGGCGCACGCCAGCCGGACGGTGGCGGTCGACGAGACGGCGGTGCGGCGGCTGCGCGACGTGGCCGACCGGGTGGCGCGCAAGAGCGAGAAGGCCGCGCGGCCGGTCCGCGACGTGGTCGACGGCTTCCTGGCGCTCTGCGCAGCCGAGGTGGGCCGGTTGAACGGCAACGACCCGGAGCTGTGGGCCCGGTCGGTGGTCGAGTGGGAACGCCGCAACCACCCCTACCCGGCGGCGTACTCGCGGCTGCGGCAGGCTGAGGCGCTGCTGGCCCGGCGCAGCCGGGTGGCGACCGCCGGCAAGCTGCTGCGCGAGGCCTACCAGGTGGCGCAGGGCCTCGGCGCGGTGCCGCTGACGTCGGAGATCAAGACGTTGGCCGTTCGGGCGCGCGTCGCGCTGGACGAGCGCGAGCAGCCGGGCGGTCGGGACGCGACGGAGTCCCGGTCGGCCGACGACGAGCTGGCGGTGCTCACCGCGCGGGAGCGGGAGGTGCTCGCCGCGGTGGCCGAGGGGTTGACCAACAAGGAGATCGGCCAGCGGCTGTTCATCAGCGAGCGGACCATCGGCGTGCACGTGTCGCATATCTTCGACAAGCTCCAGGTCCGTACGCGCGTCCAGGCCAGCGCGATCTACCTACGTAACGGCCGAGGCTGAGCCCGGCGCGTTCGCGCGTGTACGTATACGTCGTTCTACTGATCCGGCGGACAGTGTCGGCTGGAAGGCTCTGCCCTGTCGCCAGCGGCGCCGAGGTGCCGTCGACCACCTGTGGAGGAGAGATGACCGAACCGGTCTGGGGGCCCGTGCATCGGGACATCGTCGACCTGCTCGCCGATCACCCCGCTGACGTGCCGGCGGTGGTCGACCACCTCACCAAGCTCCAGGACATGCTGGTGCGGCTTCCGCCGCTGCTCGACAGCTGTCCACTGGCGGACTTCAACAAGCTCTACCTGACCATCACCACGACCGTGCTGGACGGGCTCTACGACGACCGCTTCGTCGACCCGGTGTTCCTGTCCCGGCTGGACGTGGAGTTCGCCGCCCGTTACTTCGACGCGCTGCGGCTCTGGACCGACTCCAGCCCGGGCACCCCGAAGGCGTGGTCCTGCCTGTTCGAGCGGATGCGCGGCCCGGACGCCCGTCCACTGCCGTCGGCCGCGGCCGGGGTCAACGCGCACATCAACTTCGACCTGCCGTTCGCGCTGGTCACCACGTTCGCCCACCTGGAGTCCGAGCCGGTCGACGGCAGCGACCAGCACCGCGACTACCTGGAGATCAACAACATCTTCGCCGAGAAGATCCCCGGGTTGCGGCGGGGCTTCCTGGAGCGGTGGCAGCTGCTCATCGACATGCTCAACGGCGACATCGACGACTGGTACCAGGGTGAGCTGGTCGAGTACACCCGCGATGTCGCCTGGCGTAACGCGCAGAAGATCTGGCGGTGCCGGCACGACCCCACCGCCCACGAGTGTGAGCGCGCGCGGCTGGATGACACCGCGTCCGCGCTCGGCCGGCTGCTTCTCTCGCCCCTCGGGGCGTTCCTGCAGTAGCCGGGACGGGGGGTTCCCGCGTTCCGTCCGGGGGGCGGAACGCGGGGACACGTACCGCGGGGGCGCCCGGCGCGACGACCGGGCGGTCGGCGATCCCCACCGACCGGCGCGTCCGCCGTCACGGGGGCGGCGGACGAGCCGGGGGACGCCGTGATTGGTCCCACGGGGGACCGGAGGGCCGGCCGGCCCGGGGGGTGTCGGCCGGCCCGCACCGTGCCCGCCCCAGCTCGGCCGCACCGTGCCCGCCCGCCCCAGGCCGCCCCGCACCGTGCCTGCCCGGGTCGCACGGCGCTCTGGCTGCCGGGATCCGTCCGCACCGGGTCGCCCACCCAAGGTCCCAGCCGACGCCGACCGGTGGTCCCGGCTTCCCCGTTCCGCCCGGCGGTGCCAGATCAACCGCCTACCGTCGTGGCAGGGACTCCGAGGTGGGACGGGAGCATGACTGAGGAGCACGAGGCGCAACCGGGTCGTGCCCGTCGGCGCCGGCAACGGCCGGCCGGGCCGGACCCGGCGCTGCGCGCCGCCCGCGACCCCAGCCGCCCCGAGCCCAGCGGCCGACGCGTCACCGTCCCGGAGTGGGTGCCGAGCCCGGGGCGCGCCGCGCCGCCGCCGGGTCCGCTGCGCCGGTGGCTGTTCCGGCACCGGGTGCCGCCCGTCGGCCCGGAGGCGACGGAGGGGCAGACGCCGTCGCACCCGTGGTGGCAGGTCATGTGCCTGACCGGCGTCGACTACTTCTCGACCCTGTCGTACCTGCCCGGCATCGCGGCGGTCGCCGCCGGGGCGCTCTCCCCGGTCGCGACGCTGCTCATCGTCGCCCTCACGCTGGCCGGCATGCTGCCCATGTACCGCCGGGTCGCCCGGGAGAGCCCGCACGGGCAGGGTTCGGTGGCGATGCTGGAGCGGCTGCTGCCGTTCTGGCGGGGCAAGTTCTTCGTGCTGGTCCTGCTCGGCTTCGTGGCCACCTCGTGGATCATCACGATCACGCTCTCCTCGGCGGACGCGACCGTACACCTGTTGGAGAACCCCTATCTGCCCGCGGGCGCCGACAATCAGACGGCGGCCGTCGCGGTCACGGTCGCGCTGCTGCTGATCCTGGGCGGGGTGTTCCTACTCGGCTTCCGTGAGGCGGTGGTGGTGGCCATTCCGCTGGTCGCCGTCTTCCTGGTGTTGAACGCCGTGATCGTCGCCGTCTCGATCGTCCGGATCGGCGAGGACCCGGCGCCCCTGTCGGACTGGACCCGGGCGCTCGGCGACGTCGGCGGCGCCGGCGACCTGGTCCTCACCGCCGCGCTCGCCTTCCCGCTGCTGGTGCTGGGGCTGTCCGGTTTCGAGACCGGCGTGAGCATGATGCCGCTGGTCTCGGCCCGCGGCGCGGACACCGAGGCGAGACTGGCGGCCCGGATCCGCAACACCCGCAAACTCCTCACGACCGCCGCGTTGATCATGTCGGTGTACCTGCTGCTGAGCACCTTCGTCACCACCGCGCTCATCCCACCCGAGGAGTTCCAGCCCGGTGGCGCGGCCAACGGGCGGGCCCTCGCCTTCCTCGCGCACACCCACCTCGGGGAGCATTTCGGCACCGTGTACGACATCAGCAGCGTGCTGATCCTGTGGTTCGCGGGCGCCTCGGCGATGGCCGGGCTGATCAACATCGTGCCCCGCTACCTGCCGTCGTACGGGATGGCACCGGAGTGGGGCCGCGCGGTGCGTCCGGTCGTGCTGGTCTACACCCTCGTGAGCGTCGTGATCACGTTGGCCTTCCGGGCGGACGTGAACGCGCAGGCCGGCGCGTACGCCACCGGCATCCTGGCGATGATGGTCTCCGGTGCGGTCGCGGTGACCATCTCCGCGGCCCACCACAACCACCGCGTCGCCGCCGCCGGCTTCACCGTGCTCACCCTGGTGCTGCTGTACGCGCTGGGTGACAACATCGTCGAACATCCCGACGGCATCGCCATCTCCGGCCTGTTCATCCTGGGGATCATCGTGGTCTCGCTGATCTCCCGGGTGTCCCGGACCACGGAGCTTCGGGCCGAGCGGATCGAGTTCGACGAGCCGGCCCGCCGGTTCCTCGCCGAGTCGCTGGCCCACGACGGACGCCTGCACCTGATCGCCAACAAGCGGCACAGCGGGGCGGTCAAGGAGTACACGGTCAAGGAGCGGGCGCAGCGCGGGATGAACCCGGTGCCCGGTGCCGCGGACGTGCTCTTCCTGGAGATCGATGTGATCGACCCGTCGGAGTTCAGCCGGGTCCTGCGGGTGCAGGGGGTGGAGGTGGGCGGGTTCCGGGTGCTGCGGGCCGGCAGCCCGGCGGTGCCGAACGCGATCGCGGCGATCCTCCTGGCGCTGCGGGACGTGACCGGCGTCCGGCCGCACGCGCACTTCGAGTGGTCGGAGGGGAGCCCGTTGGCGCATCTGCTGCGCTACCTGATCCTCGGGCGGGGCGACACGCCGCCCGTCGTGCGGGAGATCATCCGTCGGTCCGAGCCCGACCCCGCCCGTCGTCCCGGCATCCACGTCGGCGGCTGACGACCGCGCCGCTGCCCGACGGGTGGCAGACACGAATGGTACGACTATTCACGTCCAGAACTCCTTGTCCGGATTGGCCTCTTATCGTGACGTCTGGTGGGTCGACGGCCTGTCGCTCATCCCGCGCCCGATTGTCGGCGCGGTCGTGCCAGGCAGGGAGGCAGGAGAGGATGTCCACGTACCACGGAGGCCGACGGGCAGCACGACCCAGGCGACGCTCACGGTGGTTCTTAGCCGGCGGACTGCTCGCGGGCAGCCTGGTCGTCGGGGTGGCCGGGTTCAACGGTGTCGCCGCCACGGCCGGCGACCGGGACTTTCCGGCGCTGGACCTGGCCGGAGTGCTGCGCGGGGACGACGCGAGCTCGGCACCCGGCGGCGCCGCGGGGCGCCCGGGTGAACCGTCCGGTGACGGCGCCGGCCGCCCCGACGGCCGCGAGGGGGACGGCCGCGACGGCGGCGGGCCCGACCGGCAGGGCGATCGCGGTGAGCCGGGCCGACAGCCCGCCGACGGGCCGGGGACCGGGCGGCACGAGGTGGTGTCGGTGCCGTGCGACGGGGCCAAGCTGATCGCCGCGCTCGTCCAGGCCAACGCCGAGGGTGGCGGGTCGCTGCGGCTCGCCGCGAAGTGCACCTACACGCTGAGCCAGGCGTTCCATCAGGCCGACGAGTACGACGGCGGGATCCGCGACGCCCGGGAGGCGGCCGACGCCGCGGAGACCCCGGGAGACGCCGAGGCCCCGAAGCACAAGCCGGAGGACGACAAGGCGGGCCTGCCGGTGATCTACCACGCGATCACCGTCGAGGGCGAGGGCGCCACCATCGCGCGGGACGTCCACGCCGAGGACTTCCGCTTCTTCACCGTGCGGGACGGGGGTGAGCTGACCCTGCGCAACCTCACCCTGCACAACGGGCGGTCCAAGATCGAGGGCGGCGCCGTCCACGTCGTGCACGGCGCGACGGCGGTCCTCGAGCACACCACCGTCACCCACAGCACCTCCCTCTCCGCCGAAGGCGGGGGCGGTGGGGTCTTCAACGACGGCAACATGGTCGTCCGGGACAGCACCTTCGTCGGCAACAGCGCGGCCGGCGCTGCGGGCAAGGGCGGAGGCCTGCTCAACGGAGGCGTGCTCACGCTGCGCGGCTCGCGCTTCCACCAGAACAGCGCCAACGCGTACGGCGGCGGGCTGGGCAACTACCGCGGTGCGGCCGAGGTCGAGACCAGCACCTTCGTGCAGAACAGCGCGGCGCAGGGCGGGGGACTGGCCAGCTTCTCGGCCCGGACCAAGGTCTTCGACACCAAGGTGCTCGGCAACTCCGCACAGGTCGGCGGCGGGCTCGCCAACTCCGACGCGGTGCTGGTGCTGCGCAAGATGACGATCCGGGACAACACCTCGACGGTCAACGGCGGCGGCATCTCCACGGTCAAGGGACTGCTACCGCTCGACGACAGCGTGGTGGCCGGGAACACCACCCACGGAGCCGGCGGCGGTATCTACGCCGACAAGTCCAACCTGCTCGTCCGGGGCAGCGACGTGACCGGCAACGAGGCGGTCGGCGCCGCGTCGAAGGGCGGCGGCATCCACGCCCTCGCCGGGCAGGTCTCCGTCTACACCAGCCGGATCACCTGGAACGCGGCGACGGTGGCGCCGGGTGGCGTCTTCGCCCACCACGCCCGGGCCCGCATCGACGACGAGAGCGTCATCGTCGAGAACGAACCGACCAACTGTGCGGGCAACACGCCAGCGGTGGCCCACTGCTTCCGCTGACGACACCGACCCGTCCACCGGGTCACCCCGGCCGCCCGCGCCCTCCGCGCCGCCGGGCGAGGCGGGTCGCGGGCACGCGATACAGGCAGGGCCTCCGGCCGACCCGTCAACCCAGCCTCCTAGGACGGGTTGAAGGTGGTGCGCCGTGCCACCTCTGCCGTACGTGACCTGCGCCTTGACGCGTACGCGACACGGCCCGCGCCCCTCACGGACGCGGGCCGGGATGCGGCGGGGATGTCCTACTTGGACGGCTGGGGGAGCTCGCAGTCGACCTTCGGGTTCGCCCCGATGTAGTTCAGCGGACCGGCGACGATGGTCACGAGGATGGTGCCGGCCTCCGCGCAGTTGGTGTCGTCGCCGCTGTAGTAGCCGCGCTGGCCGGCGGCGATCGCACCGATGATGAGCCAGATGACGACGATGACTCCGAGTATCGAACTGCCGCGCATCGCATGCCTCCCGAAGGGTTTGTGGTGGGTCGAGGTGCACGCGTTGTACCCAGTCGCGTCGAACGGCTAACGGTGCCACCGATCGGCGGACCGGCTCGGCCGTCCGGACCATCACCGGCGTCCGGGTGGTACCGGGACAGCTCGTCCGGTCGTACGACGTCGTGGTCGTCGGCTATCGGATCGAGGACCGACCTCGGGCGTCACCCGCGGGTGCGGACGTAGAACTGGCTACGGCAACCCGCCGAGGAGGAGCGCCATGGACGTCCGCACCCCGCACCTGCACATCGACCGCCCCGCGGATGTGGCGGCGGCGGCTCGCGCGCTGGCCGACGGCGCGGTCGTGGCGACCGCCTTCGCGAACTTCTACGCGATCGTCGCCCGCCCCGACGCGGACACCGTGCGACGGGTCAACCTGGCCAAGGGTCGGCCGGTGGACCAGGTGGGCAGCGTGAGCGCCGCCGCATACCGCATCCCGGCGCTGTTCGACTGGACGCGGATCTCGCCCCGGCTACCGGAGCGGCGGGTGCGTCAGCTGATGGACGCCCTCTACGCCGCCGGCCCGTTCGGCTTCCGGGGCCCGGCCGCGGACGGGCTGCCGGAGCACCTGACCCAGCACGACCGGGGCATCCGGACCGCGCAGGTCATCGCGCCCGGCACGGTCTGCCCGTCGAATGCCTTCCTCGCGCGGGCGGCCGCGGAGGCCGGCGTGGACCACCTCTACATCACCTCGGCGAACCGGTCGCGGCACCTCACCGGCGCGACGGAGGAGCCGGCGCACTGGAAAGCCGACGCCATTGCCGCCGAGTTCGCCCACCTGCCCGACCTGGTCGTGGTGGCGCACCGCGACGAGGCGGCGGCCCGTACCGCGTACCCGGCCTACCTGCCGACCTCGGTGACCCTGCTGTCGTTCCACCTGCCGGAGGGGGAGTGGGAGGAACCGCCGGTGCTCATCGTGGAACGGCACGGTTCGCTGCACGTCGACGAGGTCCGCAGGGCCGCGGCGCCGCTCGGGCTCCAGGTGCGTCTGGCGGCCGGCGCCCGCCAGCGGTTGCGGATCCGGGAGTACGCGGAGGCGCTGGTGTGACGCCTCGCCCGCTCGGGTGGGGCGGGTTCCCGGGCCCGACGTTGTCGGGACGCGGCGGTCGGGTCAGTGCGGTGGCGCGGGGGCCTCCGGCGGTCGGCCCCAACTGCGGTAGGCGTCGGCGACGGCGACGCCGGCCAGCACCAGCATGGCGAGGAGCCCGGTGAACATCGGGCGGACGTACAGGGTGGCCGGTGCGATGGTGAGCAGGACCAGCAGCCCGCCGAAACGGGAGGGCGACACGCGGCTGAACACCTCGTACTCGAACGCGGCGCGGCCGGCCAGGAACAGCGCCGGGCCGCCGAGGATGACCGCCGTCCACGCCGGCGGGGTGTGCGGCTCCACGTCGTGCAGCATCAGGTCGAAGCCGGCGGCGGTGGTCACCACCCCCGCGACCATCAGCAGATGGGTGTACGGGGCGGTGTTCAGGAACGTGCTGGGCGTCCGGGACGCGGCGATGGCGACGGGGAGCAGCTCCCCGGACTTGTGCACGTAGATCCGCCAGAGCAGCAGGGTGATGCTGAACGCCAACGCGAACGAGGCGATCTTCTCCGTCTCCAGGTCGGTCATGCTGAAGACGGTGCCGATGGTCAGCACGCAGTCGCCGAGCGCGATGATGAAGAACTGCTGGTAGCGCTCGGCGAGATGTTCGGCGTAGACGTTGCGCTGGGCGGTGGGCACCACGCCGAGGCCGGGGACCGGGTAGGCGAGCCGGAAGCCGCCGTAGTCGATGGCCAGGGCCACGGCCCAGCAGAGCAGCCGCGCCTCGTCGTGGACGAACCCGCCGATGATCCAGGGCACCGACGACACGGCGAACCAGATGAAGATCCGCATCGCCCGTCGGCGGGTCTGCGACTCGTGACGCACCAACGGCATCAGGAAGAGCCCCCGGCCGAGGTGGATCGCGACGTACGTGCCGGCGAAGAGCAGCCCGCGTCCCTCGAACGCCTCGGGGATCGCGGTGGTCATCAGCAGGGCGCCGAACATCACCGCGACGACCAGCATCTTGATCTGCGGACGTTCGGGGTCGTACATGTCGGTGACCAGGGTGGTGATGGCCCAGGTCCACCAGATGGCGGCGAGCATGACCAGCCCCTGGCCCGCCGTGTGCCAGTCCAGCCCGATCACCACATTGCGGGAGATGAGGGCGAGCGCGACCACGAAGACGAGGTCGAAGAAGAGTTCGAGCAGGGTCACCCGGCGCGGGGCGTCCGGGTCACGTACCGGCGCGCGCTGCGGCACGGGCTGCTCCTGGCTACCAGGTCGGCTCGGCGGGTGGTGGGTCTTCTCCAGGTCCGACCGTAACGACGCCGGCAGCGGGACGTGCCTGTTCTGCCATTTTCCTGGCCGCCCTGACCGGCTCCGTGCCGCCGTCCGCGGTCACCCGCGTGGCGACACGGAGCCGGGCTGGTCAGGCCGGGTCGGTGCCGCCCGTCGGCAGCGCCGACGTGACGTCGTCCGAGGCGCCGGCGAGCACCTTCGCCTGCTGCGGCCAGGTGGCCAGGCCGGGCGCGGCCCGCAGGCCGGCACCCCGGATGACCTCGCGCAGGCCCGCCTCGTCCAGTTCGGCGAGCTGGCGGTAGGTCCGGACCCCGGCCGCCTGCAGCGCCGCGGCCATCTTCGGGCCGACGCCCTGGATCCGGCGGAAGTCGTCCACCTCGACCGAGGCCGCCGCGACGGGGCGTACCGGCGGGGTGGCGACCGGGGGCCGCGGTGCCGGCGCGGCGACCGCGACCGGCTCCTCGGCCGCGACCGGCTCGACAGGCGCGACCGGTTCAACAGGCGTGGCCGGTTCGTCGTCCGAGACCGGCTTCTCGGCGGCGACCGGCTCGTCCGCCGCGACCGGCTCAACCGGCTCAACCGGCTCGACCGGCGTGACCGGCTCGACCGGCGTGACCGGCTCGACCGGCTTGTCCGCCGCGACCGGCTCAACCGGCTCGACCGGTTCGACCGGCTCGTCAACGGCGGCCGGCTCGGTCCGTTCAATCGGTTCGTCGGCGGCGGCCGGCTCGGTCCGCTCGGCGTCCGGCGCGGGTCGCGGCGCGACCACCGGGGCCGGCTCGGGGCCGTCGGTGAGCGCCATGTCCGCCGGGTCGACACCGGTCGCCGGAACCGGCGCGGCGTCGGTGTCCGTCGCACCCGGCCCGCTGACCGTGTCCACGGGCGGGTCGGCGACCGCGGTCGGTGCCGGATCGACGGTCGCCGGCGCCGGGTCGGCGTCGACGGTTGCGGCGGGCGCCGGAGTGGCCAGCACGGCGGTGCCGGCGACCTCACCGTCCACGCCGGATGGCCCGGTACGCGCGGTTCGCAGACCACGCAGCAGCCAACCGGCCGCCAGACCCAGGACCACGGCCAATATCACTATCAGCGAGTGCCCGAAGGACCACGCCACGGTAGACCTCCCTCTCACCTCGTCGGAAAAGTCGCGACAAAAACTCGCCGCAGCTTCGCATACGCACGACTGGTGCGACAGGCAGGACCGTCGCTGTGGGATAGGCGGTACCGGGGGTGCGCGGGGCGCGACGCACCGTGGTCGGGGAGGGGTGACGACGACGGCCCCGGCGCGCGCGGGCGCCGGGGCCGGACCTGGGGGCTCAGTCCTCCTCGCCCCGGTAGGTGTAGAAGTCGTCGACGAACTTGCGCCGCAGCGGAGGCACGCGGCTGGTGACGCCGAAGTAGCCGCGGGCGCCGAGCAGGGCGAGCCGGCCGACGACGGGTTTGTACATGCGGTCCTCGCCGTTGGTGCCGCTGCGGTTCAGTGAGTCGGCGACGCGGGCGAAGCCGTACGGCACCATCGCCGTCTCGTAGTCCGCGACCGCCTGGAGCAGCGTCTTGTCGCCGGCCGCGGCGAGGCGCAGCTGCCGGCAGAGCAGGGCCGCGTCGCGCAGGGCGGTGTTCGCCCCCACCCCGCGCCCCGGGGTCATGGTGTGGATGGCGTCGCCGAGCAGCGTGACCGTGCTGCTCTTCCACGGCGGCACCGGTTCGGAGGTGCTGACCCGGATGGGCAGCGCGCTGTCCGGGTCGCTGCGGGCGAACAGCTCGCGTAGGTGCGGGTGCCAGTTGCCGGTGAGGTCGAGGGCGACCTGCACCAGGTCCTCGCCGCGGCGCTGCATGACGTCGGGCGGGAACCGGCGGGCGGCGCTCCAGATGATGAGGTTGATGTTGTCGCGGGTCGGGTCCTGGGCGAGGCCGGGCCAGGTGGACAGGATCGCCGCGTCGGCCTCGGCGACGTCGGGTTTCAACCGGCCGTCGGCGTCCCACTTGAACTCCATGACGTGCAGGACGCCCATCATCCCGCCGACCCCGAAGATCAGCGAGATGCCCCGCTGGAGGCGTTCGGGCAGCAGCGAGCGGGTGTGCGCGGTGAGGGGGATGCGGGTGGCGATGTTGATGGTGCCGGCGTCCCGGGTCACCGCCTGCGGCAGGTACTGCCGTCGTACGGCGGAGTGGGTGCCGTCGGCCGCGACCAGCAGGTCGCCGGTGGCGCTGCTGCCGTCGGCGAAGTGCGCGGTGACGCTGCCGTCGTCGCGCTGGTCGTACCGGGTGAAGGTCTTTCCGAAGTGCACCACGTCGTCCATGTCGGTGAGCAGGACGTGGCGCAGGGTCATCCGGGCGACGGAGCGTTCGGTGTCGACCGGGTGGGTGTCGGGGCGCAGCTCGAACGACGCGGTCTGCCGCATCCGCTGGGTGATGACGTTGAACCAGCGGGGGGAGCGGGCGCAGGTGGCGAGGTAGGTGGCGAACAGCCGCGGCGGTAGGCACTCCCGCAGCGCCCGACTGCCGGTCGGGCCGATGCCGACCCGGTAGCCGAGCAGCCCGTCGGTCGAGGTGCGGTACCGCTCGTAGACGGCGACGCTGATCCCGGCCTGGCGCAGCCCGTGCGCCAGGCACAGGCCGCCGGTGCCGGCCCCGATGATCAGGACGTGCGGTGCTCTGGTGGACATGGCGGCCCTCAGCCCGCCGCCCGGGGTGCGGGCGCCGTGGCGGCGTCCCAGCGGTAGAAGCAGCCGGCGATCGCGTCGCGGGGTGAGCGCCAGGTCGGCAGGTAGGGCGAGGTGTGCGCGGAGAGCCGCTCGTTGACCTGCCGGTAGAGCGGGTGGTTGCGCGCCGCGCCGAGGGCCTCCGGGTCGATCTCGGCGGTCTCCATCACGTGGACGAAGACGTCGTGCAGGCAGTACAGGGACCGGTGGGTGACCCCGGTCAGGCCGGGCAGCTCGGTCGCGTCGGACTCGGCGAAGATCTGCGCCACCCGACCTTCCGCGCCGGGGACGATCCTGCTGACGATCAGTAGACGGCTCATCGGACCCCTTCCGCCGGTGGCTCCCCTGCGGGGACCACGGGACTGCTGTGCCGCCCACCGTGCCGGCCGGACTGTCACCTCGCCGTCACGCGTTGCGCCGCGACGGTGACGGCGGGCGGGCCGGTCCACCCGGGGCGCGACCGGGGTGTCCCGGGGCCCGGCGGGGGGTCGCGGTGGTCTCCCGGGTGGCCCGGCGGATCGGGGCGAGGGTCTCGTCGAGCAGGGCGCACATCGCGGGGGAGGGCTCCAGCCGCAGCTCGCGCAGGAGCAGGTCGCGGTAGACGTAGAAGGCGTGCACCGCCTCGAAGGCGTTGCCTTCGGCCAGGTGGATGCGCACCACCAGCCGGTGTGGGGTCTCGCGCAGCGGCTCGGCGGCCATCGCCTCCAGGGCGGCCTCCAGGGCCTCGCCGTGCCGACCCGCCGTCAGGTGCTGCCCGGCCACCTGTTCCAGCATGTGCAGGCGGAGCTGCCGCAGGCGTTCCCGCTCCAGCAGCACCCAGTCGTCGTACCAGCCGGGCAGTAGGTCGTGCCGGCCGGCGGCGAGTGCGCCGGCGGCCGCGCGGGGGTCGACGCCGTCGCGGACCCGGGCGGCCGTGCCGGTCAGCTCGTCGACGTCGAGCCACACCGTCGGGTCGAGCCGGACGGTGTCGGCGGTGACCTCGAGGGGGCAGCAGGGGTCCTGCCGCAGCCGCCACAGGGCGGTACGCAGCGACGACAGCGCCCGCTCCTCCGACACGTCCGGCCACAGCAGCCCGGCGAGCTGGCTGCGGGTGGCGCCGGGACGCAGCCCGATCAGCGCGATCACCCGTTGCAGGCCACGCGGCACCACCACCGGCGCGGTGCCGTGGAGCAACCGGAAGCCGCCGAGCAGGTGCAGGGAGACGTCGACGTCGGGTGTCGACATGAACGGATCAGCGGCCACGGCGGCACCCCCTGTGGAACGCTCGTCCCGACTGTCTGCGGTGTGGCCCCGGCGTTCGTGACACGCGCCGCCGACGACGCGGCACCGCGCCGCGGCCGCCGGGTTGGCCGGTCTGACCGCCACGAAGATTATCAATAGTGGTAACTCTCGGTCAACGGATCGCCGGCCATTGCGATTCCGGGCGGGTAACCATGAAGTGGGCTCTGAACTGCGAATAGTTGCGGATGTAATGATCTTAGGGTCAGTCGATCCATAGCCCGTACACAGCTTGCGTCAACGCAGCGTCACGACGGGTCGTCCCGCATGGACCCGTCCCGGTGACGCCCCCGTGACGGCGGTCGCCGCATCGTGGCCGCAGTCGTCCGGCTCGTCCGGCGCCGTCGTCGGGTGACGTCGGCCGCCGTGGGGGGAGGCCCGTCCATGGATCGATCGCTCATCATCGCGAAGGTGGTCCCGACCGCGGAGACGCAGGTCGCGGAGATCTTCGCGGAATCCGACGCCACGGAGCTGCCACACCTGGCCGGCGTCCGGCACCGGTCGCTCTACCGGCTGCACGACCTGTACGTGCACCTGCTGGAGACCGAGCTGGAGGGGCACACCGCGGTCGAGGCGGCCCGCGCTCACCCGGAGTTCGCCCGGGTCAGCGCCCGACTCGCGCCGTACGTCTCGCCGTACTCGCCGCAGTGGCGCGAGCCGCGCGACGCCCTGGCGCGCTGCTTCTACCGCTTCGACGCCCCCGCGTCGGTCGGGCGGCGGCCGTGACCGCCACCGCGCCGCGCGAGGAGCAGCTCTGGTCCCGCTGCGCGGGGTGCGCCACCCTGCTCTATCGCAAGCGGCTGCGGCGAAACCTGGACGTCTGCCCCGAGTGCGGGGTGCACGCCCGGCTCGGCGCCCCGGACCGGGTGCGGCAGCTCGTGGACCCGGGAACGTTCCGGCCGCTGCCCCACCGACCCGCTGACGTGGACCCCATCGACTTCGTCGACGTGGTGCCGTACCCGCACCGGCTCACCGCGGCCCGCGCCGGCACCGGGCTGGCCGAGGCCGTGCTCTGCGGCACCGCCACCCTCGGCGGTCACCCGGCCGCGCTCGCGGTGATGGACTTCCGCTTCCTGGGCGGGAGCCTCGGCTGCGCGGTCGGCGAGCTGATCACCTGCGCGGCCGAGCGCGCGCTGGACGACCGCGTACCGCTGATCCTCGTCACCGCCTCCGGCGGCGCGCGGATGCAGGAGGGCGTGCTGTCGCTGATGCAGATGGCGACGGTCAGCCAGGCCGTCGCGGCGCTGCGTGAGGCGGGGCTGCTCACCGTCAGCGTGCTCACCGACCCCACCTACGGAGGGGTGGCCGCGTCGTTCGCCACCAACACCGACGTGGTGGTCGCCGAGAGCGGCGCGCGGATGGGTTTCGCCGGCCCCCGGGTGATCCGGCAGGTCACCGGTCGGGCGCTGCCGGACGGCTTCCAGACCGCCGACTTCCTGCTGCGGCACGGCCAGGTCGACATGGTGGTGCCGCGTCGCGCGTTGCGGGGCCGGCTGGTGGCGCTGCTCGCCGCCGCGCGGGCCGCCCGCCCACCCGCCACGCGCCCGCCGGCGCCCCGCCGCCCGGCGGAGCCGCCGACCTCCGACCCGGTCCCGACGGCCACCGGCGACGGTGACCCGTGGGCGACCGTACGCCTGGCGCGGCACCCCGGCCGCCCGACCACTCTCGACTACCTGGAGTCCGCGTTCGACGGCTTCGTCGAGCTGCACGGCGACCGGCTCGGCGGCGACTGCCCCGCCGTCGTCGGTGGCCTCGCCCGCGTCGACGGCCGCCCGGTCATGGTCATCGGCCACCAGAAGGGCCACACCACCGCCGAACTGGTCGCCCGCAACTTCGGCATGGCCAGCCCCGCCGGGCACCGCAAGGCCCTGCGGCTGATGCGCCTCGCCGCGCGGCTCGGCCTGCCGGTGGTGACGCTGGTGGACACGCCGGGCGCCGACCCGGGCGTGGGCGCGGAGGAGCAGGGCCAGGCGGCGGCCATCGCCGAGAACATCCTCGCCCTCACCGTCCTGCCCACGCCGGTGATCGCGGTGGTCACCGGCGAGGGCGGCAGCGGCGGGGCGCTCGCCCTGGCCGTGGCGGACCGGGTGCTCATGCTGGAGCACGCCGTCTACTCCGTGATCAGCCCCGAGGGCTGCGCCGCGATCCTCTGGCCGGACCGGTCGGCGGCGCCGCAGGCGGCCCGGGCGCTGCGGTTGACCGCCCCGGACCTGCGCCGCCTCGGCGTCGTCGACGAGATCGTGCCGGAGCCCGCGGGCGCCGCGCACGTCGACCCGGAGGCGACGGCACGGGCGTTGGGCGACGTGGTCCGGGACAACCTGCTGCCGCTGCTCGACGTGCCGGCCGCGACGCTGGTGCGCCTGCGTCGGCAACGCTTCCGGCGCTTCGGCGCGGCCCGCGCCAGCCTCCGGGCGGGTGCCCGGTGACGCGCGGCCCGGCCCGTCCCGACGTGGCGCCGGCGCCCGCCGAACCGGCGGCCGACGGCGCGGACGGCACCGACGCGGTGCTCGCCGGGCTGCGCCGGCACGCCCGGCACCTGGTCGCCGAGCTGGCCGGGCCGGTCCGCCGGGTGCGGCTGCGCAGCGGCGAGACGGTGCTGGAGGTGGAGTGGCACGGCGCTGTCGCGCTGCCCCCGGCGGCGCCGACCACGGTCGCCGAGCCGCCGGCCGCGCCCCGCCCGGCGCCGCCACCGGCCACCGACGAGCCGGACCCGGACCCGCACGCCACGGTCCGCGCGCCGATCGTCGGCACCTTCTACCGGGCACCGGAGCCGGGCGCCGCCCCGTACGTCGCCGTCGGCGACCTGGTCCGGCCCGGCCAGGTGGTCGGGATCGTCGAGGCGATGAAGCTGATGAACGAGGTGACCGCCGACCGGGGCGGACGGGTCGCCGCCGTGCTGACCGAGGACGGGCAGCCGGTGGAGTACGACCAGCCGCTGCTCGCGCTGGATCCGGCCTGAGGGCGGTGCGGGATGTTCGACAAGGTACTGATCGCCAACCGGGGTGAGATCGCCCTGCGGGTGCTGCGCGCCTGCCGCGAACTCGGGATCCGTACGGCCGTGGTCTACTCCGCCGCGGACGCCGAGTCGGCCGCGGTGCGCCTCGCCGACCAGGCCGTCCGGATCGGGCCGGCGGCCAGCCGCCGCAGCTACCTCAACGCCGCCGCCATCGTCGAGGCGGCCCGCCAGGTCGGTGCCCAGGCGGTGCACCCCGGCTACGGGTTCCTCTCCGAGGACGCGGACTTCGCCGAGATCTGCGCCGAGAACGGGTTGACCTTCATCGGCCCGCCCCCGGAGGTGATGGCCGCGCTGGCCGACAAGTCCTCGGCCCGGGCCCTGATGAGCCGTGCCGGGCTGCCGCTGCCCGCGGGCAGCGTCCAGCCGGTGGCCACCGTGGACGCGGCCGTCGAGGTGGCCGCCGGGATCGGCTACCCGGTGATCGTCAAGGCGGCGGCCGGGGGCGGCGGGCGCGGCATGACCGTCGTGTGGGCCCCGGCCGACCTGCCCCGCGCGTACGCGAAGACCCGCGCCGCCGCCCTGGCCGCCTTCGGCGACGACCGGGTGTACGTCGAGCGGTACCTGACCGACGCCCGGCACGTCGAGGTGCAGGTGCTCTGCGACGCGCACGGCAACGGAGTGCACCTGGGCACCCGGGACTGCTCGGTGCAGCGGCGCCACCAGAAGTTGGTGGAGGAGGCGCCCGCGCCGGCGCTCTCCGCCGCCACCCTGGACACGATCGCCGAGACCGCGCTGCGCGGCGCCCTGGCGGTCGGGTTCACCGGTGCGGGCACCCTGGAGTTCCTGGTCGACGCCGAGGAACGGTTCCACTTCCTGGAGATCAACTGTCGGATCCAGGTGGAGCATCCGGTCACCGAGATGATCACCGGGATCGACCTGGTGCACGAGCAGCTGCACATCGCCGCCGGGGCGCCGCTGCGCTGGCGCCAGGACGAGATCCGTCCGCACGGGGTGGCGGTGGAGTGTCGGGTCAACGTGGAGGACCCGGACCGCGGTTTCGCGCCCACCCCCGGCCGGTTGGAGCGGTTCGTGCCGCCCGGCGGCCCGTTCACCCGGGTGGACACCCACGGCCGCCCCGGCTACGTGGTCGGCCCGCACTACGACTCGCTGTTGGCCAAGGTGGTCGTCTGGGCGCCGGACCGCGAGCTGGCACTCAACCGGCTCGAACGTGCCCTCGACGAGTTCGAGATCGGCGGGCCGGGCGTGCGGACGACGATCCCGTTCGTCCGGCGCGTCCTCGACGACGCCGCGTTCCGCAAGGGCCGCTACACCACCGGCCTGGTCGACCGGCTGCTCGCCGTCGACCTGTCACCCGATCCGGCCGCACCCACCCCGGCCCCACCGGAGCAGGCCGCACCGTCGGCCCCGCCGGGACAGGCCGCACCGGACCAGGCCGCACCGCCCGCCGCGCCGGAGCAGGACGCACCGTCGGCGCCGCCGGGACAGGCCGCCGCACCTCGACCACCGGCCGCGCCGGTGACCGCCACCCGTCCGCCGGCCCCGGCCGGATCGTCCGCATGACCCAGGAGGACCGATGACCGTCACCCGAGGCCACCCGCTGACCACCGAGATCACCGACATCCTCGTGGCCCACTGCGGACTCGACGCCGAGGCCGCCGCCAACGCCCCCGCCGCGTCCCTGGAGGAGCTCGGCCTGGACTCGCTCGCGCTGCTCGAACTCTCCGCGGTCGTCGCCGACCGCTACCGGGTGCAGATACCCGAGCAGGCCGCGCAGCTGAGCATCCCGGCCGTCGCCGACCTCGTCGCCCGCGGCTCCGAACAACCGGGACACACCGAGAACAGCATCGTCATCGACGCGCCGCTGCCACTGGTCTGGGAGATCACCAACGACGTGGCGAACTGGACGGAGCTGTTCACCGAGTACGCCGTGGTGGAGATCCTGCACCGGGAGGGCGACACGGTCCGGTTCCGCCTCACCATGTACCCGGACGAGAACGGGGTGTCGTGGAGCTGGGTCAGCGAGCGCACCGCCGACCCGGCGACCCGGCAGGTGCACGCGCGCCGGGTGGAGACCGGGCCGTTCGAGTACATGCGGATCCACTGGTGGTACGCCGCCGAGGCGGAGGGCACCCGGATGACCTGGGTGCAGGACTTCGCGATGAAGCCGACCGCCCCGGTGGACAACGCCGCCATGACCGATCGGATCAACGCCAACAGCGCCGTGCAGCTCGCTGTCATCAAGGAGCGGATCGAGCGGCGGTTGCGCACCGGCGAGATCGCGGTCGTGGGTGGAGCGGGGGTCGGCGATGAATGAGCGCCTCCTGGGCCTGGTCGCCGCGCGGGACGTGCCGGCGGACCGCCGCCGTGGCGGGGAGCTGCGGGTGCTGCTCGGCCCGCGTACCGTCGGCGCCACCTCCGGCTTCCTCGGCGTGGCCGCCCTCCAGCCGGGGGAACGCATCGCCGAGCACTACCACCCCTACAGCGAGGAGTTCCTCTACGTCGCGCGGGGCGCCATCACGGTGGACCTGGACGACGAGCCGGTGCCGCTGGACGCCGGCGAGGCGCTGTTCGTGCCGCTGAACGTCCGTCACCGGCTGCGCAACACCGGCGACGAGCCGGCCGAGGTCGTCTTCCACCTGGGGCCCCTCGCGCCCCGACCGGAACTCGGCCACGTCGACACGGAGCTGGCCGAGCAGGGGAGCTCGTCATGAGTGGGCGCCGCACGGTGGTGACCGGGATCGGCGTGGTCGCCCCCGGCGGCGTCACCCGGGACCGGTTCTGGAAGTCGATCACCGAGGGGCGGACGGCCACCCGGCGGATCACCTTCTTCGACCCGTCGCCGTTCCGGTCCCGGATCGCCGCCGAGTGCGACTTCGACCCGGTCGCCGCCGGTCTCACCGAGGTCGACCGGCGCCGCTGCGACCGGTACGTGCAGTTCGCCCTCGCCTGCGCCGACGAGGCGGTCGCCGACGCCGGCCTGGCGCTCACCGACGCCGAGCGGGACCGGGCTGGGGTGGTGCTCGGCACCGCGGTGGGCGGCACCATGGCGTTGGAGCAGCAGTACGTCGAGGTCAGCGACTCCGGCCGGCGCTGGCTGGTCGACCCGGCCCGCGGCGGCCCGTACCTCTACCAGGCCCTTGTGCCGAGCAGCCTCGCCGCGGACGTCGCCTGCCGGCACGGGCTGCACGGCCCGGCCCAGGTCGTCTCCACCGGCTGCACCTCCGGCATCGACGCCATCGGCTACGCCCACCAGCTCATCGCCGACGGGGAGGCGGACGTCGTTCTCGCCGGGGCCGCCGACTCGCCGATCTCGCCGGTCACCGTCGCGTCCTTCGACGCGATCAAGGCGACCAGCCCGGACAACGACGACCCCGCGCACGCCTCCCGACCGTTCGACGCCGACCGGCACGGCTTCGTCCTCGCCGAGGGCGCGGCGGTGCTGGTGCTGGAAGAGGCCGGGCACGCCCGCCGGCGGGGCGCGCACGTCTACTGCGAGATCGCCGGGTACGCCAACCACAGCAACGGCTACCACATGACCGGGCTGCGGCCGGACGGGGTGGAGATGGCGCTGGCCATCAGCGCGGCGATGCGGCAGGCCCGGATCGCCCCGGAGGACGTGTCGTACATCAGCGCCCACGGCTCCGGCACCCGGCAGAACGACCGGCACGAGACCGCAGCGTTCAAGCGGGCGCTGGGCGACGCCGCGTACCGGGTGCCGGTCAGCTCCATCAAGTCGATGGTGGGGCACTCGCTGGGCGCGATCGGTTCGATCGAGATGGCGGCCTGCGCGCTGGCGATCGAGTTCGGGGTGGTGCCGCCGACGGCCAACTGGTCCACCCGCGATCCGGAGTGCGACCTGGACTACGTGCCGAACGAGGCGCGGGAGCTGCCGGTCGACACGGCCCTCTCGGTGGGCAGCGGCTTCGGCGGCTTCCAGTCCGCGATGATCTTCCGTCGGCTCGCCGGGGCGGTCGCCGCGTGACCGCGCGGGCGGTGGTCACCGGCATCGGGGTGGTCGCGCCGAGCGGGATCGGCGTCGACGCGCACTGGCGTACGGTGCTGACCGGCACCCGCCGGACGGGCCCGATCACCCTGTTCGACCCGGCCGGCTACCCGACCCGCCTCGCCGGGGAGGTGCCCGGCTTCGACTCCGGCGGATGGGCCCAGAGCCGCCAGCTCGTGCAGACCGACCGGTGGACCCACCTGGGGTTCGCGGCCACCCGGCTGGCGCTGGCCGACGCCGGGCTGCCGGAGCGGGCCACCGACCCGTACGAATACGCGGTCACCCTCGCCAGCTCCTCCGGCGGCAACCTGTTCGGCCAGCGGGAGCTGCAGCGGCTGTGGGGCGGCCCGTCGCGCACGGTCGGGGCGTACCAGTCGATCGCCTGGTTCTACGCCGCCAGCGTCGGGCAGCTCAGCATCCACCACCAGCTGAAGGGCCCGTGCGGGGTGCTGGTCAGCGAGGCGGCCGGCGGCCTGGACAGCCTCGCGCACGCCGTCCGGTCGGTACGCCGGGGCACCCCCGTGGTGATCGCCGGCGGCACCGAGTGCCCGCTGAGCCCGTACGCCCTGGCCTGCCAGCTGCGCTCCGGTCTGCTCAGCGACGTCGCCGACCCGGAGCGGGCCTACCGCCCGTTCGACACCGGGGCCAGCGGCTACCTGCCGGCCGAGGGCGGCGCGGTCTTCGTGGTGGAGGAGCTGGGGCACGCGCTGGCGCGGGGCGCCCGGGTCTACGGCGAGCTGACCGGCTGGGCGGCCACCCACGACGCCGCCCACACCGGTCCGGACAGCGCGGGCGACCCCACCCAGTACGCCCGGGCGATGCGGCTGGCCCTGGAGCGGGCCGGCGTCGGGCCGGACGCGGTCGACGTGGTGCTGCCCGACGCGCTGGGCGTGGCCCGCTACGACCGGAGCGAGGCGACGGCGCTGCGCTCGGTGTTCGGCGACCGACCGCCACCGGTGAGCACCGCCAAGCCGCTGACCGGGCGCGCCCACCAGGGCGGCTCCGCCCTGGACGTGGCGACGGCGCTGCTCGCCTTCCGCCACGACACCCTGCCCGCCTCGGCGGGACCGGACGAGGTGGCCGACGGCTGCGAGCTGGACTTCCTGCGCGAGCACCGGCGGCCGCGCAGCCGGGTGGCGCTGATCTGCGCCCGGGGCTTCGACGGGTTCAACAGCGCGCTGGTGCTGCGCGGGGCGGCACCGTCGAGGGAGGACGACGATGACTGACGGACAGCGGGCGCGGGTGGTGTTCCTGGTTCGGGTGCCGACCGAGCGGACGGCGGCGTTCCTGGCCGCGTACGAGGCGATCCGGCACCTGGTCGCCGGCGGGGTGCCGGGGCATCTGGTGGACCAGGTGTGCCGGTCCTCGGCCGACCCGGAGCAGTGGCTCATCACCAGCGAGTGGGCGACGCTGGCGGACTTCGAGGCGTGGGAGCGCAGCGCGGAGCACCGGGACCTGGTCCGGCCGATGCGGGAGTGCTTCACCGACGCCCGGTCGCTGCGCTTCCACATCCACGCGCAGACCCCGACGCCGGTCTGACCCGCTCAGCCCAGGGCCACCTCGGCCAGGTAGACGCAGGTGCGTCCCTCGTGGCTGGAGTAGTAGCTGACCCACAGCACGTCGTCGTGCCAGACCAGCCCCGGGTAGCTGGTGTCCCCGCCGGAGGGCAGGGCGACCAGTTCGGTCAACTCGCCCCGCTCGGCGTCGAGCGCGCAGATCGCCGTGCGGACCGGGCCGTCGTGCAGCCGTACGCCGGCCAGCAGGCGACCGTCCGGCAGCCGCAGCAGGGCCGGCCCGCCCACCTGGACACCCAGGTCGGTCCAGTGCCAGTCCCGGTACGGCGGGCGGGCCCGGCCCAGTTGCGCGGTGGCCGTGTCCCGGTCCCGGCGCAGCAGGCACAGCGCGGTCCCGTCCGGCTCGAACACCAGGCCCGACTCGTTCGGGTAGCCGTCGCTGAACAGCGTCTCCACCACGGGGTGCAGGTCGAGCCCGTCGCCGCTGCGGTAGAGCCGCAGGAAGCGCGGCTCCCGGGTGGCGTAGCCGAGCCCGTACATCGCGCCGTCGCGCCAACCGGCCCGCCACACCCAGACGTGCGGCTCGCCGACCGGTGTCGGGTCGCCCCAGCGGTGCCCGTCCCGGGAGAGCCAGGTGAGCGTCCGGAACTCCTTGGTGGTCTCGCCGGTCGCGGCGGCGGCGAACAGTTGCAGGCGACCGTCCGGACGGGACACGAAGTGCGGGTCCCGCAGGTCGCTGCCCGCGCGGTGCAGCTGCGCCGCGGAGGTCCAGGAGCGCCCGTCGGGGGAGGCGAGGATGCGGAGCACGCCGTCGCCGGAGACGTGCGTAGTGCCCTCGCGGAAGGCGCAGAACCAGGTGTCGCCGTGCCGCACCAGGTCGGTGAAGGCGCTGTGCGGTGCCGTGTCGCCGATCCGGCGCACCGCCGTGACGTGGGCTGGGGTGGTGCGGCTGGTCGGTGGCGGCGTCATGCGGGGCGGCCTCCTGCGGCGTCCGGTCCGGCGGACAACGCTAGGGGCTTCGGCGTACGCCCGGGCGACCCGGCGGCGAACGGCCGGCGAACAAGCGGGGTGGCCGGCGGGTCCCCTACTCCGTGCCCTGCGCCCGGTGCGCGGCGGCGAGCCGCTTCGGCGCCCGGTCGTACCACGCCTCGACCACCAGCTCGGTCAGCTCGGGCAGCGCGATCCGGTCCAGCCGCACCAGCACCGCCGGGTAGCCGTCGAAGTGGGGCGTGGTGAAGTAGACGTCCGGAGCGTCGGCGAGCAGGGCCTCCTTGGCGCCGAGGTCGGGCACCCGGGCGCCGAGGATCGGCCCGTCCGGCGCATCGTCACCGAGCGCGGCCAGGTCGGCCCTGCGCAGCGGCCGCTCCCAGACGAACGGCTTGTCGCGCACCCGCCAGGCCGGCAGGCCGTCGTACGACCCGCGCTCGGTCGTCTCCGGCAGGCTCGCGACGATCCGACGGACGTCCTCCCAGCTGGCCATCCTCCGAGGGTACGGCCGGACGGGCTCAGCCGGCGGCCCACCGTTCGGCCAGCACCTCGTCGAGGGCGTGTCGCGCTCCGGCCGCCTTGGCCCGGTCCGGGTCGTCCAGGCTGATCAGCGCCTTCCACAGTGCCCACCCGCGCCCTCGGGCCCAGGTCGCCGGGTCGATCGCCAGCGTCTCCCGGAACGCCGCGCGGCTTCTCCCGTGCAGCAGGGTCCACGCGATGACCACGTCGCACGCCGGGTCGCCGACCCCGCAACAGCCGAAGTCGATGACGGCGGCCAGCCGACCGTCGCGGACCAGCAGGTTGCCGACCGCCACGTCACCGTGGAACCAGACCGGCGGGCCGGCCCACGCGGCGGCCAGGGCGGCGGCCCAGATCGCGGTCACCGCGTCGGCCGGGACCCGGTCACCGAGCCGGTCGAGGGCGCGGCGGACGTCCCCGTCGTACGTGGCCAGGGGCGCCCCGCGCCAGGCGCTGTGCGCGGCCGCGGCCGGTCCACCGGTCGGGTCGACGGCCTGCAGCGCGGCGAGGAAGCCGGCGAGGTCGACCGCGAACCCGGTCAGGTCGGCGATCCGGTCCGGGGCCGCGACCTCCCCGTCGATCCAGCGGTGGACCGACCAGGGGAACGGGTAGTCGTCGTCCGGCTCACCCTGGGCGAGGGGAGTGGGCACCGGCAGCGGCAGGTGCGGCGCGAGCACCGGCAGCCACCGCTGCTCCTTGGCGACCTGCGGCGCGTACCCCTCGGCGCTGGGCAGGCGCACGGTCATCGCGTCGCCGAGGTGGAAGGTGCGATTGTCCCAGCCGCCGTGCCGGACGGGTCGGACCGGCAGCCGCGCCCAGCGCGGGAACTGGGCCGCGACGAGCCGACGCACCAGCGCGACGTCGATCCGATCGGCGATCGCGATCTCGTCTCCCACGCGCCCGAGCCTGCTCCGGGTCGCACCGCGCGGGCAATCGGTTTACCGCCGTCAGGGCGATTGACGGCCCGACGGGGCGGCGGCAGACTTCCTGGCTCCGAGCCTGCCCAGGAGGTGCCGCGCAGTGGCCGAGCCGATCGCGACCGACCTGCCGGCCGGTGCGCCGCCGGTGTGCCTGGCCGACTTCGCCGAGCGGGCCCGCGCGGTCCTCCCCGAGCCGGTGTGGGACTACGTCGCCGGGGGCAGCGGCGGCGAGGTCACCCTCACCGCCAACCGGCGCGCCCTCGACCGGGTGGCGGTGCTGCCGCGCGTGCTGCGGGGCGTGGAGGTGCCGGACCTGACGACGCCGCTGCTGGGCCGCCGGTACGCGATGCCGGTGGGTGTGGCCCCGATCGCGTACCAGCGGCTGGTGCATCCCGACGGGGAGTTGGCGTTGGCGGCGGCGGCCGGTGCGGCGGGCGTCCCCTACGTGGCCAGCACGTTGGGCAGCGTGCCGATCGAGCAGGTGGCGGCGACCGGGGCGGAGGTCTGGTTCCAGCTCTACTGGCTGCGGGACCGGGAGCTGGTGCGGGACCTGCTGGCCCGGGTGCGGGACGCGGGCTGTCGAGCGTTGGTGGTCACCGTGGACGTGCCGGTGCTGGGTCGGCGCTTCCGGGACCTGCGCAACGCGTTCCGGCTGCCGCCCGGGGTGACCGCCGCGAACCTGCCCAACGGCCGGCACGACCTGGCCCACGGCGGCAGCCCCGGCGTGTCCCCGGTCCCGGCCCGATCCGGGGCGGACTTCGCCCCGGCGCTGCGCTGGGCCGACCTGGCCTGGCTGCGCGAGCAGATCGACCTGCCCCTGGTGGTGAAGGGTGTGCTCGACCCCCGGGACGCGCGGGACGCGGTGCGGGCCGGCGCGGACGCGGTGGTGGTCTCCAACCACGGCGGCCGGCAGCTCGACGGGGCGCCGGCCAGCGTCACCATGCTGCCGGAGGTGGTGGAGGCCGTCGGTGACCGGTGTGAGGTGTTCCTGGACAGCGGGGTCCGCAGCGGCACCGACGTGCTGCGGGCGTTGGCGCTCGGCGCCACCGGCGTGCTGGTGGGTCGACCGCTGCTCTGGGCTCTCGCCGTGGGCGGCCGGCCCGGCGCCGAGACCGCGCTGGGTCTGCTCGCCGGTGAGCTGCGTGACGCGCTGGCCCTGGCCGGCTGCGCCGACCCGGCCGCCGCCCGGGAGCTGCGTACCGTCCCGGTGGGCTGACGCCGAGCGGTCTCATGAGGTTGACACATCGCGTTCACCGCGTGGCAAAGCGCGACCGCCGCCGTTTCGGTGTCCTGGATGGACGGTCATAATGGGCCCCATGGTTGCCTGGGAGTACGCCTTGCTCGTCCGCCGCTATCAGGGACAGGGCCGCAATTTCCACGTCTCGTTCGTCTGGTACGGGCCCGACGGGTCCCGCACCGACATCACGGCGTACGGGGACACCGCCGTCGCCCACCTCAACCGGGTCGGCCGCGACGGGTGGGAGCTGGTCTCGGCGGCGGAGGACGTGAACAACGTGCAGGGCAGCACCGAGGTGCACCGCTACCACCTCAAGCGTCCCCTGACCCGCCCCTGACCCCCCGCTCCGGCCCCCGGCCCTCGCCGGGCCCGCCGGAAACCGGTGATCAAGAGGTTCGCGTCACGGCACGGCCGGAATCTGACGCGAACCTCTTGATCAACAGGGTTGTGCGGGGTCAGGTCAGGTCGACCATCGGGTAGAGCGGGAAGCCGGTCAGCAGCTCGGCCGCCTGGCGGGCCACCTTGTCGGCGACGGCCGGGTCGAGCACGTACTTGGCCTTCGACGGAGTGCCGTCGGCGTTGGCGCCGGCGCTGGTCTGGCTCAGCACGGTGTGGATCAGCTCGGCGGTCTGGTCCATCTCGGCGGTGCCCAGCCCACGCGTGGTGAGCGCGGGGGTGCCGATGCGGATGCCGGAGGTGTACCACGCGCCGTTCGGGTCCTGCGGCACCGAGTTGCGGTTGGTGACGATGCCCGAGTCCAGCAGCGCCTGCTCGGCCTGCCGGCCGGTCAGCCCGTACGACGTGACGTCGATGATCGCCAGGTGGTTGTCGGTGCCGCCGGTGACCAGGGTGGCGCCCCGGCGCAGCAGCCCCTCGGCCAGCGCCTGCGCGTTGGCGACGATCCGCTGGGCATAGTCGGCGAAGTCCGGGCGGCGCGCCTCGGCCAGCGCCACCGCCTTCGCGGCCATCACGTGCGGCAGCGGGCCGCCGAGCACCATCGGGCAGCCCCGGTCGACCTGCTCGGCCAACTCCGGCTGGCAGAGCACCATGCCGCCACGCGGACCCCGCAGCGACTTGTGGGTGGTCGTGGTGACGATGTGCGCGTGCGGCACCGGGTCGAAGTCGCCGGTGAACACCTTGCCGGCGACCAGCCCGGCGAAGTGCGCCATGTCCACCATGAAGGTGGCGCCGACCGAGTCGGCGATCTCCCGCATGATCCGGAAGTTGACCTTCCGCGGGTACGCGGAGTAGCCGGCCACCAGGATCAGCGGCTTGAACTCCCGCGCCGCCTCGGCGACCTTGTCGTAGTCGATCAGCCCGGTGGCCGGGTCGGTGCCATAGCTGCGCTGGTCGAACATCTTGCCGGAGATGTTCGGACGGAAGCCGTGGGTGAGGTGGCCGCCGGCGTCCAGCGACATGCCGAGCATCCGCTGGTTGCCCAGCTCCCGGCGCAACGCGAACCAGTCCGCCTCGGTGAGGTCGTTGACCTGGCGGGCCTGCGCCTTCTTCAGCGCCGGGGCCTCCACCCGGTCGGCCAGGATCGCCCAGAACGCCACCAGGTTGGCGTCGATGCCGGAGTGCGGCTGCACGTACGCGTGCGGGGCGCCGAACAGCTCACGGGCGTGCTCGGCGGCGAGCGCCTCGACGGTGTCCACGTTCTGGCAGCCGGCGTAGAAGCGCCGACCGACGGTGCCCTCGGCGTACTTGTCACTGAACCAGTTGCCCATCGCCAGCAGCGTGGCGGGGGAGGCGTAGTTCTCGCTGGCGATCAGCTTGAGCGACTCGCGCTGGTCGGCGAGCTCCGCACCGATGGCGTCGGCCACCCGGGGCTCGACGGCGCGGATCACTTCGAGCGCGCTGCGGAAGGCGGTGGATTCGGCGTTCGGCGACGACATGCGAGACCTCCTACTGACGTACGGAAGGCCCAGGCGCTCGGCAGACGTCCTCATGACGGGGCCGCTCCCCGATGGTTCTCCATCCCCACGCGCCAGTCACGGCCCGCTGACGATCCTACCGGTAGCGGACCCCGGCACCCGGGTCGACCTCGACCGCCGGGCCGGGACGGGGTCGGCGGGCCCACCCCGACGCCCACCGAGGGCCCGACAACCGCGAGGGGCCCGGCGATACGCCGGGCCCCTCGCGGTTGGGTGGCGCGGTCAGGCGGTCACCGCGTCCAGGGCCTTCTGGACGGCCTTCGCGTCGGTCGGCTTGCGCGGGGCCTCCGCACGCAGCGCGATCATCCGCTCACCGATCTCCTGGAGCTGCTTGCGGCCGAGCGCGTCCCGCACCTTCGGGAACCACTCCTGCTCCTCCTCCTCGACGTGGTGCAGCACGTTCTCGATCAGCACCGTCGTCTTGGCGTTGAAGTGCTCGTCCTCGGCGTCCATCGCGAACAGCTCCGCGCAGAGCACGTCCGCCACGTGGTGCTCCTCGTACGACTCGAGGATGTCGTCCTCCAGGTCCGGCAGGAGCCGGCGGACCTCCGGGTACATCACCTCGTTCTCCAGGTAGGTGTGCACCGTGAGGGCCTCCACGATCTCGCCCACCAGCTTCTGCCGCCGGCTCGCCGGCCCCTCCTCGGCCTCCTGGAAGGCCTTGAACAGGCGGCGCATCTCCTTGTGGTCCTCTTTCAGCAGGACGATGGCATCGGTCGACACGGGCTGACCTCCTCGGTTGTGGCTCGGGGTGATCGTCTCCCTACCCCGGCGGTGAACAGGGGAAACAGCTGTCCCTCGAAAGAGGAGGGGCCCGGCGCCGACGCGCCGGGCCCCTCCGGGGGTCGTGCCGGGTGCTACTTCACCACGTTGTAGGCGCTCACCATGCCCGCGCCGTAGAACCCGTTACGGGCGCCACCGGCACAGGTGGCGTCGTAGGCGTGCGGTCCGTCGGGGTGCAGCGGCGCCGGGTTGTAGACGCCCTCGGGGCAGGCCTTCGCCACCGCGGTGCTCTGCAGGAACGCGGCCAGTTGGCCGGGGTTCATGCCCGGGTGGGCGGAGAGCGCCAGGGCCGCGACGCCGGTGGCGTGCGGGCCGGACATCGAGGTGCCCTGCTTGTAGCCCCACCCGTTGGTGCGGGTGGTGGTGTTGAAGGTCGTCGACAGGATCTGGTCGGTGGTGGTCCCGCTGACCCCCCGGGTGCGGAACCGGCTGTCGCCGCCCGGGGCCGTCACCTCGACCACACCCTGCCCGTACGAGGAGTAGTAGCTCTTCTCCCCGGTCGGGCCCACCGCCGAGACGGTCAGCACGCCCGGCGCCTCGGCCGGGAGGTCGAGGCAGGCGCTGTTGACCTCGCGCACCTCCGGGGTGCCGTTGTTGGGGCTGCCGGCGTCGACGCTCTTGTGCTGGAGGTCGACGTTGGAGTTGCCGGCGGAGGCCACGTTCAGCACGCCCTTGCTCGCCGAGTAGCGGATGGCCCGCTGCACGGCCTGCCACACCGGACGCTGGCGTGCGTCGTTGCGGCAGTTGAACTCCCACGGGTCGATGTAGTAGCTGTTGTTGGTCAGCTGCATCCCGTGCTCGGCGGCCCAGACGAACCCGCAGACCGCAGCCTCCGGGAAGATGTAGCCCTCGTCGTTGACGACCTTCACGGCGGCGACCTTCACGCCGGGGGCGACGCCGGTGACGCCGACGCCGTTGACGGCGGCGGCGATGGTGCCGGCGACGTGCGTGCCGTGGTCCGAGGTGGTGGGGTTCCAGGCCGCCTCGGTGGTGTCGACGACACCGCCGACGCAGGACGTGCTCTTGTCCTTGGCGATCTGGCCGGCCAGGTCGGGGTGGCTGCTGGAGATGCCGCTGTCCAGCACGCCCACCAGCACGTCGGGGCTGCCTGCGTTGACGGCGTGCGCCTGGGGGACGCCGATCATCGACATGTCCCACTGCTGGGCGAACAGCGGCTCACCCGTCGGGTCGGCCGTGGCGGTCACGGCGTCGGCGGCCGCGACCTCGATGGTCTCACCCTCGTCCAGGGCGCTGCCCAGGCCGGTGGTGGCGGCGACCGAGTCGACCCCGGCACCGGCGACCGCCGTGGCGAACGCCGGATTGGTCGAGCGGACCACGAGGACGCCGATCTGGTCGTAGCGGGCGACCACCGTGCCGTCGGCGGCGGCCACCCGGGCCGCCGCCCGGTCCGTCTTCCCGCCCTGCGGGGCGAGGACGAGGAACGTGGTCTCCGGACCGGCGGCCGAGGCCGCCGGCGCCAGCCCGCCGGTCACGGCGAGGCCGATGCCGAGCGTCAGCGCTGACGCCGCGGCGAGTGTCTTGCGACGGATCACCTTCACACAGACTCCCAGGGCTGTTCCCCGCCGGGCGTGCGCACCCCGAGGGTGCTCCCGGCGGGAGGCGGACGGGGCGCCGCCTCCGCCCGGAACAGCGCGGTCGGTCGATGCCGCGTTACACCCAGCTGCCCTGCCCGGCCGACGAGTGTCAGACCGTGGCGATGGTGTGCGGAATCTCGTCGAGCAGCTCGCGGGCCAGGAACCCGATCCGGCCGTACTGGGGGACCAGCCGCTGGCCGCTCACCGCGTGCGCGAACGCCGCCCAGCAGGCCGCCTGCGCCGGCTGCGCCCCACGGGAGAGCAGCCCGGCGAGCAGACCGCAGCGCACGTCACCACTGCCCGACGTGCCGAGCCCGGCGTCGCCGCTCTCCTCCCGCCAGCTTCCGCCGTCGGGGGAGGCGACGTGCCCGAACAGCGAGACGACGGCGTCGTACCGGTCGGCCAGCTCGGCCGCCTCGGCGTCCAGGTCCTCGCCCACGTCCCGGCCGAGCAGGTGCCGCGCCTCGGTGAGGTTGGGGGTGAGCACCACCGGACGGCCCGCGCCGGCCAGCAGGCCCGGCTCGTGGCTGAGCGCACCCAGCGCGTACGCGTCGAGCACCAGCGCGGTGTCCGACGCCGCCGCGTCGCGTACCACGTGCAGCAGCCGCAGCGTCTCGTCGATGTCGTTGAGCCCCGGACCGACGGCCACCACGTCGGCGGCGGCGACGAGGTCGCAGAGCCGGTCGCCGGAGCGGCCGGCGACCGCGCCGTCGCTGGTCTCGGGCAGCCCCACCACCAGCGCCTCGGGCACCTGGATGCTCAGCGCGGCGGCGGTGGACTCGGCGGCGGCCAGCTGGAGCACCCCGGCCCCGGCGCGCAGCGCGGCGACCCCGGCCAGCAGCACCGCCCCCGGCGTGAAGCGCGACCCGCCGACCACCAGCACGGTGCCCCGAGCCTCCTTGCCGCCCGACGGCACGGGCAGCGCCCAGTCGCGCAGCAGGGCCGGAGTGATCACCTTGGTGTCAGACCGGTTCGGCATGGACCTCGTCCTCCCGGGTCGGCCGGGCACCCTGCCGGTGCAGGTGACCGACGTCGTTGAACACGTCGAGGGTCAGCCGGCCGGCGTCGTCGGCGGACCAGCCGGTGATCGAGCAGTTCGCGATCACGTGCTGCCGGGTGAGGGCCATCAGCTGCTCCTCGGTCAACCCCTCCACCAG
Organism: Micromonospora sp. NPDC049366; assembly: GCF_044466625.1. Lineage (NCBI taxonomy): Bacteria > Bacillati > Actinomycetota > Actinomycetes > Micromonosporales > Micromonosporaceae > Micromonospora > Micromonospora sp. NPDC049366. The sequence continues at coordinate 87,697 of NZ_JBITMV010000017.1, read as the reverse complement.
GTAGCGGAGCATGAACACGAGCGCGTCGTGGCCGAAGAGCAGCACCCGCTCGCCCTCGTGGTCGCGGCGCAGGTCGCCGAGGAGCGCGCGTAGCCGCAGCGCGACGTCGGTCCAGGCCTCACCGCCGGGCGGCCGGTAGTAGAACTTGCCGAGCCGGGACCGCCGCGCCGCCTCGTCCGGGAAGCGCGCGCGTACCCCGTGCGGCGTCAGCCCGTCCAGGATGCCCAGCTCCCGGTCGCGCAGCCGCTCGTCCCGGCTGACCGGGACGCCGGTGCCGTCGAGGGCCAGCTCGGCGGTGCGCACCGCCCGCAGGTACGGCGAGACCACCGCGACGTCGGGACGTCGATGCGGTGGCAACCCGGCGAGCCACCGCCCGGTGGCTCGGGCTTGCTCCTCCCCGGTGGGGGAGAGGGGCACGTCGGCGTCCCGGTGGGTGAGGCCGATCAACTCGGCGCCGGTGGACTCGGCGTGGGCCGCGGCCACGTTCGCCGTGCTCTCGCCGTGCCGGACGATCCAGAGCGTCGCCAGTTCCGCCATGCGCGAACCCCTACCCGGGCGCCGCGCCGGATAACCGCCGCCCGCGGGCGGCGGCTTCGGCGGCGGGCGGTGCGGGCGTGAAGCCGGAGAGGCCGGGTAAGCGTCGGGTCCACGAGCCGATCAGGGGAGGTACGCCGTGGCGAGCATGACCAAGGAGCAGATGAGCCCGGTCAGGGACAAGAACTACGACCTCATCAGGACGCTGCAGATGTCGTTGGAGCACATCCACCGGATGCAGACGTACATCGACGACGCGGAGCAGCGCGGGGACAGCGAGCTGGCCGACTGGTTCCGCAAGATCCAGGACAACAACCGCAAGGCGGGTGACCAGGGCAAGCAGATGTTGATGGCCCGCATGCAGCAGGAGAAGCGCTGACCGACGAGGTCGTCGGCCGGGCGGACCAGGCGGTCACGCCCGGCCGTCTGGCGTCCGCGCCCGAGGCCCGTACCGACGGCGGACAGTCGTCCCCCTGCGTGGCGGCGGACGGGTGACCCACCCGGCACGGTCGCGCGTCGTACCCTCGGGGGCGTGGCGGGCGCTGCCGAGGAGATCCAGGTCGGGGAGCGGGTGGTCCGCGTCTCCAGCCCCGACAAGCCCTACTTCCCCGAGCGCGGGCTGACCAAGCTCGACGTCGTCCGCTACTTCCTGGCCGTCGGCGACGGCATCCTGCGGGCTCTACGGGACCGGCCGACGATGCTGGAGCGCTGGCCGCGCGGGGTCTTCGAGGGCGCGAAGATCGGCACCCGGCAGGACAACCGGGGTGACGCCTTCTACCAGAAGCGGCTCCCGGCCGGGGCGCCCGACTGGGTGCGCACCGCCCACATCACGTTCCCCAGCGGGCGTACGGCCGACGAGGTCGCGCCCAGCGAGCTGGCGGTGGTGATCTGGGCGGCCAACCTGGGCACCCTGCGCTTCCACCCGTGGCCGGTCTCCGCGGCCGACGTGGAGCGCCCCGACCAGCTGCGCATCGACCTCGACCCGATGCCCGGCGTCGACTTCGCCCAGGTGGTGCCGGTGGCCCACGAGGTGCGCGCCTTCCTGGGCGAGCTGGGCCTGACCGGCTACCCGAAGACCACCGGCGGTCGGGGGCTGCACATCTACCTGTCCATCGAGCCGCGCTGGGGCTTCGGCGACTGCCGTCGGGCGGTGCTGGCACTGGGCCGCGAGATGCAGCGCCGTCTGCCGGACCTGGTCACCACCACCTGGTGGCGCGAGCAGCGGGACCGGCCGGTCTTCGTGGACTACAACCAGATGTCCCGGGACCACACGATGGCCTCGGCGTACTCCATCCGGCCGACGCCGCGCGCGCTGGTCTCCGCGCCGCTGGACTGGGCCGAGCTGGACGCGGCCCGCCCGGAGGACTTCGACGTGCTCTCGATGCCCGCCCGGTTCGCCGAGCGCGGCGACCCGCACGCCGGCCTGGACGAGCGGCGCTTCTCCCTGGAGCCGCTGCTGGAGCTGGCCGACCGGGACGGGCTGGAGGCACCGCCCGAGCGGTGAGCCGTCCCGGGGCCGCGTCACGGCGCGCGGGCCGGGTCACGCCCAGGGGGTGCGGGTGCCGTCGAACTCCTCGAAGACCAGCCACGTGCGGGTCGACAGCACCCCGGGGATGCCCTGGATCCGGCCCAGCACGACGTCCCGCAGGGCCGCGTTGTCCGGGGCCCGGACCAGCGCCAGGACGTCGTGCTCGCCGCCGAGCAGCGCGGCGTGCTCGATGTAGGGGACGCCGGCAAGCTCCGCCGACACCTCCCGCCAGGTGTTCTGCTGGATGGTCAGCGCGATGTACGCCGACGTGCCCAGCCCGGCCGGCTCCGGCGCGACCTGTGCCCGGAACCCGGTGATCACGCCGTCGCGCAGCAGCCGCTCCACCCGGGCGTACGCGTTGGTGCGGGAGATGTGGATCCGCTCGGCGAGGGTGCGCACCGAGGTGCGGCCGTCCCGGACCAGTTCGTCGAGGATCCGCCGGTCGACCTCGTCCAAGGGGCGGACCGTTCGTCCCGTCCCGCCCTCCGGCGTCGCTTCCGGGCCGGTCTCCTGGCTCACTGAAGCCCCTCCTGAGTGCCATTGGTCCCACGTTTACGGTGGATCTTGAGCAAAACATCCGACACGCAGGAGCATAGGGCCACCACACGTCCAGGAGGTCCCCGCCGTGACGACCACACCCCAGGCGGTCCGCAGGGCATCCACGCGCACCCGCCGGTCCGCCGCCACCCCCGCCGACCCGGCGCGTCCGCTGCTGCCCGGCGCGGAGCCGGTGCGCCTGCTCGACCCGAGCGGCACGCCGCTGCCCGCCCGCACCGACTACCCCGAGCCGCCCGCCGACGCCCTGCGCGAGATGTACCGCCGGATGGTTGTCGGCCGCCGGTTCGACGCCCAGTCCACCGCCCTCACCAAGCAGGGCCGGCTGGCCGTCTACCCGTCCGCCCGCGGCCAGGAGGCCTGCCAGGTCGGCGCGATGCTCGCCGTACGCGACAGCGACTGGGTCTTCCCGACCTATCGGGAGTCGATGGCGCTGGTCTCCCGGGGCCTCGACCCGGTCGAGGTGCTGACCCTGCTGCGCGGCGACTGGCACTGCGGGTACGACCCGGCCGCCCGGCACACCGCGCCGCAGTGCACCCCCCTCGCCACCCAGTGCGTGCACGCCGCCGGACTGGCCTACGGCGAGGCGTACCAGGGGCGCGACACCGTGGCGCTGGCCTTCATCGGTGACGGCGCGACCAGCGAGGGCGACTTCCACGAGGGGATCAACTTCGCGGCGGTGTTCAAGGCGCCGGTGGTCTACTTCGTGCAGAACAACCGGTACGCGATCAGCGTGCCGCTGTCCCGGCAGACCGCCGCCCCGTCCCTGGCGTACAAGGGCGTCGGCTACGGCGTACCCAGCGAGCAGGTCGACGGCAACGACCCCGTCGCCGTGCTGGCCGTGCTCACCCGCGCGGTCGAGCACGCCCGGGCCGGTAACGGGCCGTTCCTGGTGGAGGCGCACACCTACCGGATGGAGCCGCACACCAACGCCGACGACGCCACCCGCTACCGCGACGGCTCCGAGGTCGACGCCTGGCGGGACCGGGACCCGATCAGCCGGCTGGAGACCTACCTGCGGACGCGGGGTGAGCTGGACGACGACGCGGTCGCCGCGATCGCGGCGGAGGCCGAGCAGTACGCGGCGGCGCTGCGCGAGCGGATGAACGCCCAACCCACGGTGGATCCGCTCAGCCTCTTCGACCACGTCTACGCGACGCCGACGCCGCAGCTCGTGGAGCAGCGCGAACAGGTCCGCGCCGAGCTGGCAGCGGCCGAGCAGGAGGGGGACGCCTGATGGCCACCACCATGGCGAAGGCGCTCAACACGGCGCTCGCCGACGCGATGGCCGAGGACGATCGGGTCGTCGTCTTCGGTGAGGACGTCGGCGCGCTCGGCGGCGTCTTCCGCATCACCGACGGCCTGCAGGCCCGGTTTGGGGACAAGCGCTGCTTCGACACCCCGCTCGCCGAGGCCGGCATCGTCGGCTTCGCGGTCGGCTTGGCCATGTCCGGGCTGCGGCCGGTGGTCGAGATGCAGTTCGACGCGTTCGCGTACCCGGCGTTCGAGCAGATCGCCTCGCACGTCGCGAAGCTGCGCAACCGCACCCGCGGCGCGCTCAGCGTGCCGATCGTCATTCGGGTCCCCTACGCCGGCGGCATCGGCGGCGTCGAGCACCACTGCGACTCCAGCGAGGCGTACTACGCGCACACCCCCGGCCTGAAGGTCGTCACCCCGGCGACCGTCGCCGACGCGTACTCGCTGCTGCGGGAGGCGATCGCCGACCCGGACCCGGTGGTCTTCATGGAGCCGAAGAAGCTCTACTTCTCCAGCGCCGACGCGGAGCTGCCGGCGCGGGCCGAACCGTTCGGCCGCGCGGTCGTCCGCCGCCCGGGCCGCGACGCCACCCTCGTCGCGTACGGGCCGGCGGTGCCGGTCGCGATGGAGGCCGCCGAGGCCGCCCGCGAGGAGGGCTGGGACCTCGAGGTGGTGGACGTCCGCACCATCGTGCCGTTCGACGACGAGACGATCACCGCCTCGGTGCGCCGGACCGGCCGGTGCGTGGTGATCCAGGAGGCGCCCGGCTTCGCCGGCGTCGGCGCCGAGATCGCCGCCCGGGTGCAGGAACGCTGCTTCCACGCCCTGCACGCCCCGGTGCTGCGGGTCGCCGGGCTGGACATCCCCTACCCGGCGCCGATGCTGGAGCACACGCACCTGCCCGGCGTCGACCGGGTGCTCGACGCGGTCGCCCGGCTCCAGTGGGACGACCAGCCCGACGCCCGGTGGATCGCCACGCCCCAGGGCAGCGCGGCATGAGCGGGCGCAGCGAGCGAATCATGAGGTGCCGGGCGGTCGAGCCTCGTGCCGACGCCGACCGGAGGGAGGTGTCGGCATGAGCGAACAAGTCTTTCTGCTGCCCGACCTCGGTGAGGGGCTCACCGAGGCGGAGATCGTCGAGTGGCGGGTCGCGGTCGGCGACGTGGTGACCGTGGACCAGACCGTGGTCGAGGTCGAGACGGCCAAGGCGGTCGTCGACGTGCCATGCCCGTACGCCGGACGGGTCGTGGCGCTGCACGGCGCGGCCGGCGAGGTGCGCCCGGTCGGCCAGCCGCTGATCACCGTCGCGGCGCTGGACGGCGATGCGGCCTCCGACGGCGGCGGCGCCCCGGAGCCCGCCGGGCACGCCACCTACCGCGAGGAGGAGCGCGCCGGGTCGGGCAACGTGCTGATCGGCTACGGCACCGGGCACGCTCCGGGACGGCGACGCCGCCGTCCCCGGCTCGCGGTGGTCCCCGAGCCGGTCGTCGCGTCCGCGCCGGTGGCCGTCGCCCCGGCGCGCGCGGGCACCCCCGAGTCGGTCGGCCGCAACGGTGCGGCCCCGCTGGTGATCTCGCCGATCGTCCGGCGGCTGGCCCGGGAACACGGCCTGGACCTGGCGACCCTCACCGGCAGCGGCCCCGGCGGCGTCGTCCGGCGGGCGGACGTGGAGGCGGCCGTGGCCACCGCCACCTCGGCCCCGCTGGCCGCCGTGCCGGCGCGGCCGGACGGGCCCGCCCCGACCGGGGAGGACCTGGTCGTGCCGCTGACCGGCATCCGCAAGGCGATCGCGGACAAGCTCTCCCGCAGCCGGCGCGAGATCCCCGAGGTCACCATCTGGGTCGACGTGGACGCCACCGGCCTGCTGGAGACCCGGGCCGTGATCAACGCCGCCCGACCGGAGCAGCCGGTCAGCATCCTGGCCCTGCTCGCCCGGATCTGCCTGTCCGGGCTGCGCCGCTACCCGCAGCTCAACGCGCGGGTGGACACCGAGGGCCAGCGGATCATCCAGTCCGCCGGCGTGCACCTGGGGATCGCCGCGCAGACCGACCGGGGCCTGGTCGTTCCGGTGCTGCGTGACGCGCAGCGGCTCACCACCGCCGACCTCGCCGCCGCCCTGGCCGAGACCACCGCGGCCGCGCGGTCCGGCACCCTGGCGCCGGCCCGGCTCACCGGGGGCACGTTCACGCTGAACAACTACGGCGTGTTCGGCGTCGACGGCTCCACCCCGATCATCAACCACCCGGAGGCGGCGCTGCTCGGGGTGGGCCGGATCGTGGACAAGCCGTGGGTGGTCGACGGGCAACTCGCGGTCCGCAAGGTGACCCAGCTCAGCCTCACCTTCGACCACCGGGTCTGCGACGGTGGGGTGGCCGGGGGCTTCCTGCGGCACGTCGCCGACTGCGTCGAGCAGCCGGCGTTGCTGATCGCCGCCGTCTGACCGCTGAGGCCCGGCGGCGGCCCGGAGAACCGGGCCGCCGCCGGGGGCGATCAGTTGGTGCCGCCGCCCGGCCGCAGCACCACCGTGGCGGTGGCGGTCTGCGGGGGTACGCCGGGCTCGGTCGGCGCGTCGGTGTACTCCGCCACGAACACCCCGGTCAGGTTGTCGGCGCCGCCGTGGCCGCCGTCGATGAACGTGGTGATCGTGCCGCTGCACCCGGACGCGGTCGACAGCGGGTGCCCGTGCTCGTCGTGGCCGAGGATGTAGGTCACCGTGACCCGCGAGCAGTCCACCGGCAGGTCGTCAACGACGTTCACCTGGAACGCGACCGTCTGCCCGAACTCGAACGGCTGGCCCTCCACCGGCGTGACGAACTCGATGGTCGGCGCCCGCGGCCCCACCAGCAGCGGCAGGGTCGCCGAGGCGGACCGCCCGGTGCTGTCGGTGACCTTCACCGTCGGGTTGTACGCGCCGTTCGCCTGATAGGTCCACGTCGGGTTCGGCGCGGTCGAGTCGACCGAGCCGTCGGCGTCGAAGTCCCAGGCGTAGCGCAGACGGTCACCGTCCGGGTCGACCGTGCCCTCGCTGGAGAACCGCACGGTCAGCGGGGCCTGCCCGGCGGTCGGCTCGGCGCTGATGGCCGGGATCGGCGTCCGGTTGCCCCGCACGAAGTCGATCCGGGACAGCTGGGCGTCCGGGTTCTCCGCGAAGTACCCGTCGCCGTACTCCAGCACGTACAGTGCGCCGTCCGGGCCGAACTCCAGGTCCATCGGGTTGTCGACCACCAGCGACGGCACCACGGGGCGGATGTCGCTCACCTCGCCACGCTTGTCGAGGCGGAACTCCTTGATGTAGTCGCGGGTCCACTCGTAGAACAGCGGCACCCCGTCGTAGTAGGCGGGCCACTTGGTCCGGGAGGTGTTGCGCCCGTCGTAGTCGTACGCCGGGCCGCCCATCGGGCCGATGCCGCCGGTGCCGAGCTGCGGGAACTCCCCGGACGCGGCGGACGGGTACCACACCTGCGGCGCCTCGACCGGCGGCAGGCGGCGCTGGCCGGTGTTGTGCGGCGAGTCGTTCACCGGCCGCTTGCAGTCGAAGTACGCGCCGGGCGTGCCGGTGGCGAAGTCGTAGTCGCGGTACGGCAGGTTCGGGGTGGCGCAGTACGGCCAGCCGTAGTTGGCCGGCTTGTCGATCAGCATCCACCGCCCGTGCCCGGCCGGGCCCCGGTCCGGGTTCGCCGACCCGGCGTCGGGGGAGTAGTCAGCCAGGTAGACGTCGTCGGTGCGCCGGTCGACGGCGAACCGGAACGCGTTGCGCAGGCCCATCGCGTAGATCTCGGGACGGGTCTTCGGCGTGCCCGGCTTGAACAGGTTGCCCGCCGGCACCGTGTAACCGCCGCCCGGCTTCACCTTGATCCGCAGCAGCTTGCCGCGCAGGTCGTTCGTGTTGCCGGAGGTGCGCTGGGCGTCGAACGCCGGGTTGCGGTCGGCCCGCTCGTCGATCGGCGTGTAGCCGTCGGAGAAGAACGGGTTGGTGTCGTCACCGGTCGACAGGTAGAGGTTGCCCTTGCTGTCGAACTCGATCTGACCGCCGACGTGGCAGCAGATGCCCCGGTCCACCGGGACGTCGATGATCCGCTGCTCGGTGGCCAGGTTGAGCTTCATGCCCTCCAGCTTGAACCGGGACAGCCGCAGGGCGCCCCGGAAGCGCTGCCAGTCCGCCTCGGTGCCGACCAGCGGCGCGTCACCCTCGTTGACGTCCGGCGTGGCCGGGTCGTCGACGGGGGTGTTCATGGGCGGCGAGTAGTAGAGGTAGACCCACTTGTTGCGGGAGAAGTCCGGGTCGATGGCGATCCCCTGCAGGCCCTCCTCGTCGTGCTCGTAGACGGGCACGTCGGCGGCGAGGGTGTTCAGCCCGGTACGCGGGTCGTGGATGCGTACCTCGCCGGTGCGGGCGGTGTGCAGCACCCGCAGGTCCGGCAGGACGGCGAGACTCATCGGCTCGCCGGGGTAGTCGTTGAGTGTCACCTTCTGGAAGCTGGAATCCGGCGGTGCGGCCGTCGGCGCGGGCGCCGCCGCGACCGGGGAGGTCGGTGCGGTGAGCCCGGCGGTGACCAACGCCAGGGCGGACAGGAGTGCGGTCCTCTTCTTCAAGGTGGTCCCCCGAGAGTCGTGTCAGTAGCGGAGCGACGCGAGGTAGTCGAAACCGACGCGGGCGGTGTCCAGGGCGTCGGCCGGTGAGCGCGGCGGAGTGCCGGCGTCGTCGCGCTCCACGATGTACTCCTCGATGCCGGCCTCCCGCTCGTGGGCGAAGATGCGGCCGAAGTCGATGAGCCCGTCGCCGAGGTCGGCGAAGCTGGCGTTGGTGTCCATGTCCTTGACGTGGACCTGACGGATCCGACCCCGGTGGGCGCGGATGATGTCGACCGGGTCCTGCGCGCCGCGCCAGGTCCAGAACAGGTCGAGCTCGAAGTGGACCAGCCGGGGATCGGTCTCGCCGGTGAGGATGTCGAAACCGGTCTGCCCGTTGGTCAGCGGCACGAATTCGAGCTGGTGGTTGTGGTAGCCGAACTCCAGTCCGGCCCGTTCCGCCAGCCGGCCGGCCCGGTTGAGGTCGCGGGCGAGGGCCCGGTAGACCTGCGGGTCACGGATCGGTTGCCCGGCCGAGTCGAGCCCGAACCAGGGGTGCACGATCTTGCGGCAGCCCACGGTGTTGGCGTCGGCGAGGGCCTGCTCCCAGGTGGCGGCGTCGAAGGGCTGCGGGATTCCGGTGTGACCCGACGTCGCACGCAGGCCGGCCTGGTCGAGGGCGGCGCGGAACTCGGCCGCCGTCCGGCCGACGAAGCCGGCGTGCTCGACCCGCCGGTAACCGAAGCGCCGCAGTGCGGCGAGGGTGCCGGGCAGGTCGGCGGCGAGCTGGTCGCGAAGGGTGTAGAGCTGGATGCTGATCCGGTCGATCGGCACCCGCCGACGGCCGCCGGCGGGCCCCCCGCCGCCGTGGCTCTCGCCGCCGTGGCCTCCGCCGGGGGCGGCGGAGGCGGCCTCGGCGCCGAACAGGCCAGCGGCCCCGACGGCGGCGGCCGAGACGGTCGCGGCGCGGAGCAACCCGCGCCGGCTGACCGGCTCGGCTGGCTCCGGCCGCCCTGTGCTCTGCTCCATGGTGGTGTTCCCTCCCTGCCGGACGTGGCGATCCGGCGGTTCCGGGTCGTCCGCTGTCGAGCCGGGGCGCGCCGGACCGGCCGAAGACGGGCTCCGGCGGGACGGTCGTGGTCGGCGTGCGGATGCGGCACGGGCCCAGGGGTGGGACGCGGCGCGAAGGCGGGCAGCGGATCGACCGATGGGCAACTTTCTATCTGGATCGTCAACTTACCCTTGGTGCCGGTCGAAGGCAAAGGTTCGCCGCACCCAGCAGAACTTTCGCTGCCCCAGACAAAAGTCGGCCCCATCCGGCCCCACCCCGCCCGCCTGCTCCGCGCCGCCCCCGCCCCGCCCCGCCCCGGCCCGATGATCAAGAGCTCTGCGTCACCCGCGGGCGGGTCGGCCGGACGGGGCCAAAGGGCTCGGGGTGGCCCGGCCGGGGGTGGACCGGACGAGGGTGCCGTGTCGGGGCGTCCGACCGCCGGTAGCGGCGATCCGGGCCCAGGACGGTCGGGCGCTCACCATTGCCGGCTATTCGGCGCAGCCCGGGAAAATGGTGACCACAAATGCTGCGGCCTTTATTCGGGAATTGACCGACCCACCGTGCCGGAACTGGAGAGAATCTGTCGGAGGGAAAGCGGAAAAACGGGGGGCGCATCATGAAGTTGGGACGGCGTCTGACGCTGTTGGGGGTGACCGTCGTGGCCGCTCCGCTGATCCTGGTCGGTTGCACCGCCGATCGGGGCCACGAGGGCAAGAACGGCGCGGGGAAGGCCGCCCCGCCGGAGTTGACCGTCACACCCGGTGACCAGGCGAAGGACGTGCCGATCAGCGCCGAGGTGGGCACGAAGGTCGCCGGCGGGCGGGTAACCGGCGTCCGGATCGTGGACGACAAGGGCAAGGAGGTCAAGGCGGAGCCGCGCGAGGACGGATCGTCCTGGGTGCCGATCAGTCCGCTGCAGCCGAAGCGGACGTACACGGCCGAGGTCACCGCGACCGGCGATTCGGGCAGGACCACCACGCGCAAGACGACCTTCACCACCCTGCCGAAATCCACCAAACCGGCAGTCACCAGCACACTGTATTTCGCCGGTAATCGGACGTACGGCACGGCCATGCCGGTAACGGTGGCGTTCGACCCGCCCATTCCGAAAGAGGCCAGGGCGGATGTGCAGCGTCGGTTGTTCGTGAAGACGAATCCGGCACAGCCGGGGGTCTGGTCCTGGGTGGCCGACGGGAGTCAGGTCTATTACCGCGCGCCCGATTTCTGGAAACCGGGCACCACGATCAGCGTCCGGGCGGGCCTGACCGGGCTGCCCATCGGCAAGGAACTCGTCGGCGACCAGGACCGCACCGCCACCTCGAAGATCGGCCGGCAGGTGTCGCTGGAGATCGACAACGCGACCAAGCAGATGTCGGTGCTGCGCGACGGCAAGCTGGTCCGCAAGATCCCGGTCAGTCTCGGCAAGCCGAGCACGCCGACCTCCAGCGGCAAGATGGTGATCATGGAGAAGTTCCAGTTCACCACCTTCGACACCACGGGTTCGGCCGACCCGTACGTGGTGGACGTCGAGGACGCGCAGCGACTCACCTGGGGCGGCGAGTTCATCCACGGCGCGCCGTGGTCGGAGGGGGATCAGGGCAGCACCAACGTCTCGCACGGCTGTACCAACGTCTCCGCGTCCGCGGCGGACTGGCTCATGAACATCACGCAGGTCGGTGACCTCGTCACGGTCAAGGGCACGGAGGTGCCGCTGACCGAGGGCAACGGCTGGACGGCCTGGAACGTCGACTGGGACCAGTACGTCAAGGGCAGCGCCCTGCCGGTGCCGGCCGGGCTCGGCCCGGCGCCGACCCACCCGAACCACCCGGGCGCGGTCGCCGGCGGCTCGCCGGCCCCGCAGCCCTCGGTCAGCGGCGGCTGACCCCGATCGGGGAACCACACCGGGCCGGTCCGCGTCACGCGGGCCGGCCCGGACCGTCGTACGGCCGGCGGAGAGTGGACGCTCAGGTCAGCGGGGTGCGCGCCACACCGGGACCGACCAGGCTGCCGAGCCAGAGGTCGTCGCCGTGCTGGCGTACCCCGGTGATCATCCAGTAGTCGCCGCGCGGGCCGTGCAGGGTGCGGCGGACCGTGCCGGCGTCGTCGACCAGCGCGACCAGCCCGTAGCGGCGGGGCTGCGGCTGCCACGCGTCGGGCAGCAGCGCGGCGATCTGCCGCAGCCGCGGGTGGGGCAACAACCGCTCCGCGACCGGTACGCGTGGGCTCGGCAGCGCGATCCAGTACGTGCCGTCGCCCACCGCGGAGAGGTTGTCCGGGTATGCGGGCAGGTCGGCCAGGACCCGCACCTCACCGCCGGGCAGCGCGACCCGCAGCAGGCGGTGCGTGGTCGTCTCCACCAGCATCAACGCGGACTCGTCCGGGGTCAGGGCGATCCCGTTCGGGAAGTAGAGCCCGTCCGTGACGACCTCGGCGCGTCGGCGGCCCGGCCGGTACGCGAGCACCCGTCCGTTCGGCCGGTGCTCCAGCAGGTCCCGCTTCCAGTGCGACACCGGGAACCGGTCCGACGAGTCGGTGAAGAAGATCGTGCCGTCCCGGGCGACGGCCGCGTTGTTCGCCAGGTGCACCGGCGGCGCGGTGCCGGTCAGTTCGCGGACGACGCCGTCGGGTGTGACCCGCAGCAGCCCCCGGTACGCGTCGCAGACGACGAGACCGCCGCCGGACGGGTCGACCTCGATACCGAGCGGTCGACCGCCGGTCTCGGCCAGCAGCCGGGGACGGGTGCCCGGGGGCGCGTCGGCGGGCCACCACCAGAGCCGTCCGTCCTCGTCCCCGCTGACCACCCGGCCGGACGGGTCGACGACAACGTCCTCAGGACCGACCGCGCCGTCGGGCAGCGGAAGCAGGTCGACGTGGTCCAGCCGCCGGTCGGTGGGCGCCCACGGGCCGACCAGCGGGGGCGGCACGGTGGCCGGTTCGCGCACCGGTCGGATCAGGCGGGGCGGTCGGGGACGGGGAACGACCATCCGCACATTCTCGCCCGCCGATGCCCGTGGTCGACCCTCGGCGCGCCGGCCGCCGTCGGCGCCGTCCGGGTCGGTGGCGCGGAACCGGGCGGCGTGCCCGGCAGGGTCGGTGTGGCCCGGCGCACCCACCCCGACCTGCGCCCCGAGGGAGACTCGGGGTGTCTCGGGGTACGCCCCTGGACGTACCCGGAATCACTCCCGCGAGCGGTGAAAGTGTCGGTGGTGGCGGCTAGATTCGGGGTCATGGAGAAGCGGGGCGACAAGTTCCACGTGCAGGTCAGCATGGATGAGCACGGCGTCGATGTGCGCCCGTTCGGCGAGATCGACTGCGCGACCGTGGGCGCGTTCCGCTCGGCCCTGTGGGCCGTGCCCTCCCGCCCGGTGCTGCGGCTGCACCTCTCCGGCGTGCAGCTGCTCGCCGCCGCCGGGGTGCGCGCGCTGGTCGCCGCGCACCTGCGGATCCGCGCCCAGGGTGGCGAGATGCTTCTGGTCGACCCCGACCCGATGGTCACCGAGGTCCTGCGGGTCTCCGGCCTGCACCGTTTCGTCCCCGTCGTCACGTCGGCCGCGCTGCCGCAGCCCGCGCAGCCGATGGTGCTGGCCGCCTGACCGGCCGCGCCGCCGGGTCCGGGCCGTCGGGTGCCGGGCGCGCGCGGCGGGGGGCCGTCGGGAACGGGACCGCCGACCACCGGTCGACGGCCCCGTGCCGGGTCAGACGGCTCCGTGCCGGGTCAGCGGACCCCGAGCAGGTCCACCACGAAGATCAGGGTCTCGCCCGGTCGGATGACGCCGGCCGCGCCGCGCTCGCCGTAGCCGAGGTGCGGCGGGATGACCAGGCGGCGCCGACCGCCGACCCGCATGCCGACGACACCCCGGTCCCACCCGGCGATGACCTGCCCGCCGCCCAGCGGGAACTCGAAGGGCTCGTTCCGGTTCCAGGAGGAGTCGAACTCCCGCCCGGTGGAGTGCCCGACGCCCACGTAGTGCACCGTGGCGAGCTGCCCCGGCTGGGCCTCCGGGCCCTCGCCGACGGTGAGGTCCTCGATCACGAGGTCGACGGGCGGCTCGCCCTCGATGGGGGTGACCTCCGGCTTGCCCGAACGGGCACCTGCTGCCTGGTTCATCCGGAAAACTCCTGCCGTGCTGGGTGATGTGTCCGGTCAGCACCGATACTGCCGGATCGTGGGCCGCCGATACCCGGCAGGCCCGGGAAATCCGCCCGCCGCGTCGTCCGGCTGCCGGGAACCGGCCACTCGGTGGTGGTTCCGCGCTCGGCGCGCCACTACTGTCTGGTGTCAACCGGCCACCCACCGCCGATCACCGTCCTCAGTGGCCGGAGTCGATCCCGTGAGCGCGCGATGGGGAGGGCTACGTGGTCGCTGGGAATGGGCCGATCATCGAGGGATACTCCGACCCGCGGCTTGCCGGCCGGGGCGGTTTCAGCACCGTCTACCGCGCCCGGCAGGACCGCCTCGGGCGGGACGTCGCGATCAAGGTCCTGCACGTCGACCTGTCCCACCCGCAGGCCCGTGACCAGTTCCTCAGCGAGTGCGCGGCGGCCGGGCGGATGGCGAACCACCCCAACATCGTGACGGTCTACGACTCGGGCGTGACGGCGGCCGGCGAGCCGTACCTGGTCATGGAGTACTGCGAGCAGGGCAGTCTCGCCGACTGGCTGCGCCGCGACACGCTCGACGCCGCCCGGGCACTGTCCATCCTGGTCAAGCTCTGCGGCGCCCTCGCCACCGCGCACCGGGCGGGCATTCTGCACCGCGACATCAAACCCGAGAACGTGCTCTTCACCGACTACGGCGAGCCGGCGCTGGCCGACTTCGGCATCGCCGCCCTGACCAGCGGCGCGCACCGGTCCTTCACGGTCGCCGCCCTCACTCCGCACCACGCCGCCCCCGAGGTCCTCGACGGGGGAGCGCCCTCCGAGTCCTCCGACGTGTACTCGCTGGCCAGCACCGCCTTCCAGCTCCTCGCCGGCCGGCCGCCGTTCCAGCGCGGCCGTGACGAAGGGCTGCTGTCGTACTTCGGCCGGGTGGTGCGCGACCCCGCCCCGCCCCTGGCCCGGCCCGGTGATCCGGACGGGCTCACGGAGGTCATCGCCCGAGGGCTGGCGAAGACCCCCGCCGAGCGGTACGCCACGGCCGAGGCGTTCGGCCAGGACCTGCGGAGGCTGCAGCGGACGGCCGGTGTCGCCGAGACGCCCATGATCGTGGGGGCGACCGCCGTCGACGTGGCCCCGACGGGGCTGTCGCCCGGACTGCCGGCCGCCGTCAACGGGTTCGGCGCGCCGCTCGTGCACGAGGACGACAGCGTCACGGTGGACCTGCCGCAGAGCCGACCGTCGCCGCCACCCACCCGGTCGGCGCAGCCGGCTCGGGCGCCCAGGGGCCGCCCCGCGCCGGTGCTCGCCGGCCTCGCCGTCCTGCTGATGCTCTGCGGGGTGGGCGGGTTCGTCGGCTACCGGCAGCTCTCCGGCGACGGCCCGGCCACCCGGCAGGTCGCCGACGGCCGACCGGCCGCGACCCCCTCCGACGCCGTCAGCCCCGCCGCCGAGCCGACGGCCGCAGACGCCGCGACGCTCGCCGCGACGCCGGACGCGCCGTCGGGGACCGCCGAGGCGCCCGCCGGCTCCGCGCCGGCCCCGGCGCAGGGAGGGTCGACGCGGAAACCGCCGCCACCCGGCGGCGGGCCCGCAGCCGGCAGCCGCGACCCGCAGCCGTACGTGGAGTACCTGCGGGTCGTCAAGCAGCCCAACTGTCCCAGCGGGGTGGGCGTGCCCAACCCGTTCCCGGGAAACCCGGCGGTCATCGAGTGGAAGGTCGCCGGTGGGGCGACCGGTTCCGTCCTGTCCGTCGACGGCGCCGGCCAGTACGGCGAGTACGGGGTGACCGGCACCGAGACGCTCAGCTTCCCGTGCGGTGACTGGAGGGCGGGGGAGCGGGCCGCCCACCGCTACACCGTCACCACCCGGGGCGGCGGTCCGCCCACGTCGAAGAGCATCACGGTCACCGCCCGCGTCAACTGACCGGCGGCGCGGGCGGCCCCGTCACTTCCGGGTCCGTCGAGCCGGCCAGGCGCGCGAGCAGGTCCCGCTCGGCCTCGACGAACCGTGGGTCGGACTCGCACGGCCGGTGTCCCTGGATCGGCGGGGGCACGCTGTCGCCCGGCGGTGCCACCACGTCGACGGGGTCGCGCAGACGACGATCCACCCACAGTTCGGGGCGGTCGGTGTCGCCCGGCTCCGGCGGGTGACCGGTGAACACCCAGCCGCCGACCGGGTCGGTGTCGCGCCACAGGTTCACCCACCGCCAGCCGACCCGGTCACCGATGTCGCGCAGCACCTCGTCGTCGACGTACGCGGGGAAGAGCCGCGCGTAGAGCCGGCGCAGCGGTGACCCGTGGGTGAGCAGGGCGACCCGCCCGCTGACGTGGGGCGGCAACTGGAGCACCGTCGCGGCGACGAGGACCGACCCGTGGCTGTGCCCGGTGAGCAGTACCGCGTTGCCGGCCCCGACCAGGTACGTGACGCGCCGGGTCAGCTCCGGCACGGCCCGTTCCGCGTAGCAGGGCGGCGCGAACGGGTGGGCGGCCCGGGGCCAGAACGTGCCCAGGTCCCACAGGATGCCGACGTGCCGCCGGAACTCCATCGTGCGGTGGGCGAAGACACCGCCGAGGAGCAGGCCGACGATGATCCCCGCGATCACCCAACTGCCGCACGCGATGGCGAACGTGATGACGCCGGCGGGCACCCGCGCGAACCGCTCCACGATGTCGCCGGGCATGAGGTCGAGCATGCCGAGCGTGGTGGTCGCCGTGGTCGCTCCGGCGAGGAGGGCGAAGACCGCGCCCAGCGGGATCACCTTCTCGGTGAACCGGGCGCGGGCCACGGCCCTGCGGACCTGACGCAGCCGGGGCTCCGCTCCCCGTGGCGGGTCCGGATGGTCGCGTCCGACGATCGCCGCCGCCGCCCGGTACCGGGCGCGGCGGGAGGCCAGGACGACCAGAGCCGCCACGACCAGCGTGATCAGCAGCGTGCGGAAGAAGCCGAAGATCGTCCAGGTGTACGCCCGCGGTGGTCCGGTGGCGATGCCCTCCCCGGTCGGCACGTCGCGGTCGAGGAAGTCCGCCGTCCGGTAGACCAGTTCGGCGGAGAACGCCCCCGCCACGGTGATCGCCGCGGCCGCCACGGCGAGCGCGCCCATCCCGAGGAACGGTGGCGGGCCCGGGCGCCTGTCCCGGCGTCGGAGCAACGCGACTCCCAGGGCGGCCAGCAGGGCCGTCTGCGTGACGAACAGCCCGGTGAGGATCGCGTCGTAGCCGGGCAGGCCGCCCGCCTGCGGCCAGTCCGACGGGCTGGCGAGGACGTGGACCGTCACCACGACGGTCAGGACGACCGCGGTTGTCCGCAGCGCACGGGTGAGCCGGTCGAGCCGCCGGTGGGTGGCGGCCCGGTCGATGAGCGGGGGTGTACAGAGCAGCAGCGCGCACGCGGCCAGGAGCGCACCGGTGACGACGAGCAGCGCCACCGTGTCGGCCGAGCGCCCGGCGGAGAGCCGGGCCGCGAGCAGGGTGAGGTCGAGGGTGGCGAACGCCGCCGCGACGTGGAGGGAGCGCAGCCGGCCCACGAGCGGCTCGGCGTCCCATTGGCCGACCGCGGCGAGCCGGCTGCCGGAGACCTCCGCCTCCGGGGGCCGGAACGCTTCGAACACCCGGCCCGGCCGGCTGCTGACCCACCAGATCCCCCCGATCGCGGCGGCGGGGATCAGGGCGAGCACTCCCAGCCGGATCCCGACCGGCGGCCCGTCGAGCCAGGACAGCCAGCTGCGTCCGGCCAGGCAGTGCGGTGTCGTCGGGCAGCTCCACGCGACCAGGTCCAGCGCGACTCCGGCGACGGCGAGCACGTACAGCGCGGTGAGGGTGAGCGCGAGCAGCCGGCACAGGGACCGGACGGTCGCGGCGGAGCCGGGATTCGCGGGAAGCATCCAGATCGCGACGTTGACCAGCATGAACGGTAGGAGGAACACCAGCGACAGGGTCCGGGCCACGGTACCGGAGGGCAGGTCGCCCCAGCGGTACGCCTCCAGCGTCACCCGCCCGTCCGCGTCCCCACCGCCGGGCCGGTCGCGGCGGCGGTAGAACCCGCCGCTGCGGTCGCCCGCGACCTGGTCGACCGGCGGCAGGCCCAGCATCTCGGGGGTGCCCCCGATGGAGGCCCCGTGCACCCGTAGCTCCACCAGGTCAGAGGGCGGGCGCGCGGTCATCCACCGATCATCTGCCAGAGCAGGAAAGCGTTCAGCAAGATGACGAGAGCGGCGGCGAGGATCGCGGCGGCGGTGGTCAGCGGATGGTTGACGAGGTTGCCCATCAGGTCCCGGTGGCGGGTGAACGCGACCACCGGGATGAGCGCGAACGGGATGCCGAAGCTGAGGACGACCTGGGAGAGCACCAGCGCGCGGGTCGGGTCCAGGCCGATCGCGAGGATGGCCAGGGCGGGTTCGTGGCGAAGTTGCCGGGGTCGACGTACGCGACGGCGGCCACGAACGCGGGCCCGAGCAGGATCAGCCGCCCCCGTACCCGGCCCCGGGCGCGGGCGATCTGTAGTGGTGACGCGGTGGGCGCGGTCAGATCCTTGGTGACCACTCAACACCTCCCGGCAGCGGCATGGAGAACGTGTCGTTCTCCTTGCCGGGCCGGGTGGCCCTCGGGTGCCAGGCTGCGGCCCGGCGGGGCCACGCGACCGGGTGCCGGTCCCGGCCCGCGTACCGCCGAGCGGCTCGCGGTGGCCGGGCCGCTCCCGTGAGGTCTGCGGCTCAGGCGGTCGCGGCGGCGTCGTCCGGTCCGCCGAGCCAGGCGCGGATGCCGGCCAGCGCGGTCGGCCCGTAGTCCTCGTCGACGTCGTGGGCGAGGTCGGCGATGGTGATCTCCCGGAGGGCGGCGCGCCAGGCGGCGTCGGCTCCGGCCATCGCCCGGGCGACGGGGCACGGCCGGGTGCACGCCTCCGCCGGACTGGCCAGGGGGCCGCGCTGGCGGATCTCGGTGCACACGAACGTGGGCTGGGCGCCGTCGACGGCGACGACGACGTCGAGCACGGTGATCTGCTCGGGGGACCTGGTCAGCACGTAGCCGCCCGCCTTGCCCTGGACGGACGTCACCAGGCCGGCCCGGGAGAGCGCCTGCAACTGCTTCGCGAGGTAGCTGCCGGAGACGTCGTGCAGCTCCGCGAGCCGGGCGGCCGGCACGGGCTCCGTCGCCGTGGTCAACACCACGCAGCAGTGCAGCGCCCACTCGACTCCACCGGACAGCTTCACACGACCCCCCTCTTGACTCGGACAGAGACTATCCGACTAATGTCTCGGACAGAACTTGTCCGAGTTTGAGGCGACGTCCTCGACGGAAGCAGCCGTGCCCTCCGGCGCGGCGTGGAAAGGTGAAGCCATGAAGGTCACAGTCATCGGGGGTACCGGACTGATCGGCTCGCAGGTGGTCCGGAAGTTGACCGAAGCCGGGCACGAGGCGGTGCCCGCGGCGCCGTCGACCGGCGTCGACCTGATCTCGGGTGCGGGTCTGGACGAGGCGCTGGCCGGCGCGGAGGTCGTCGTCAACGTGGCGAACTCGCCGACCTTCGACGAGGCGTCGCTGGACTTCTTCCGCACCACCATGACCAACCTGCTGGCGGCGGGGGAGCGGGCCGGCGTCGGCCACCAGGTGGTCCTCTCGATCGTCGGCGTCGACCAGGTGCCGCAGCTCGACTACTACCGGGCGAAGACGCTCCAGGAGGAGCTGCTCCGGCAGGGCCCGACCCCGTACTCGATCGTGCGGGCCACGCAGTTCTTCGAGTTCGTCGACGCGATCATGTCCTGGACGTCCGACGACAGCGCGGTTCGCCTGCCGGACACCCCCGTACAGCCGATGGCCGCCGCGGACGTCGTCGACGCGGTCGTCGACGTCGCCACCGGCGCCCCGCTGAACGGCATCCGCAACGTCGCCGGGCCGGAGGCGTTCGCCCTCGCCGAGCTGGGCCGGATCACCCTGGCCGCGCAGCACGACGACCGCCCGGTGATCGTCGACGACGGCGCCGGCATGTTCGCGGTCGTCACCGGCGACGTGCTCGTCGCGGGCCCGGACACGCACCTGGCGCCCACCCGGTACCAGGACTGGCTCCGGTCCGCCCGCTGACAACGTCTCCCGCGTCGCCAGCCTCGGCTATCTCGGCATGCTCGCGGGCCCCGCCGCCATCGGCGGGCTCACCCACGTCATGCCGATCCACCTGACCTTCCTGCTTCCGCTGGCGCTCTGCGTGATCGCCGCGGTCGCCGCCCCACTGGCGGGTACGTCGCGTCGGTCGCGTACCGCCGCGCCGTGGGCCGCCGACGAGCTCACCAGGGCCGGTTGACGGCTCGCCGCCGCCGGGCGGAGGGGATCGTCAGCGGGAGAATTCGCGGGGCCGGACGGCGGTGCGGGTGGCGAGGGCCGGCGCGGGCCGGTCCGGATCGGCCACCGTCGCCTTGTCCAGGTAGGGGTCGTCGTCGTGCCGGGGGCGGAGGCTGCGGGGGACGACGGTGTCCACCCCGGTGCCGATGGTCTCCGCCGGCCGGTACCGGACGGTGGCCGCGGAGGCGTTCGAGCAGAGGACGATGCCGGGTCGCCACGAGCCGTCGCGGCGGACCCACACCCGGGCCCCCTCGCAGAGGACGTCGGGTGGCGTGGCGCCGGTCGGGGTGGCCTGGCTCTGGCTTGACGGCGCGGACATCGTCACCCTCCGTTCCGATGGGGTCGGGTCTCCCCATCTGTTGAAGCTGGGCATGGACGAGCATGGCAGCGCGATTGGGCCCGTGCAAGATTTCACGACGACAAGATGTCGCGGCGACGTCGTGCGTTGGGGCGATTCTCGGTTACCCTACGTGGGCGTAACCGGCGTGCGGGAGGACACGTCCGGAGTGTAGGGAGTGGACTGTGGCCTCTGAACTGCTAAGAACGACCACTCTCACTGCCTGTCCTCCCGGTCGTCAGTTACACATGGTGACTGAGTCGTCCGTGGCTGTGTGGGGCGAAATTCGATCGGAGATCGGCCCGCGTACGCCGTCCACAGAGGAGCAAGTGGTGCCTGACAACAAGGGGTGGATCATGTCCAGCAGGTCGACGGGCAACGGGGGCAGTTGCGTCGAGGCCCGCCGACACGAGGACCTGATCGAGGTGCGCAACAGCAAGAGCCCCGCGGCAGGCGTGGTGCGGTTCACCGCCGAGGAGTGGGACTCGTTCCTCTACGGCGCGAAGCGGGGAGAGTTCGACCAACTGCTCAAGTAGGACCCGCCCGCCGCCGCACCGGACCGCACCCGGCCCGGACGGCGGAGGACGCAGCGGAGCCCGCCGGCGCACGACGCCGGCGGGCTCTCTCGTACCGGACGGCCGCCGGTGGCTCACCGGCGGCCGTCGGCGATCGGACCGCTGTCGCCTACGGCACGCGTCCGACCGCGGCCAGGCCGGAGCTCTGCTTCGGGTCGGCCGTGAAGTACTGCGGGTCGTCCGGGGCGGGCCGCCACTGCGGCAGCCACACCAGACCCGGCTCGACCAGGTCGAGGCCGGCGAAGAACCGCTCCAGCTGTGACCGGCTCCGCAGCCCGAGCGGCGTCGCGGTCCGCTGCCGGTAGATCTCGTGGGCGACGTCGAGGTCGTCCTGCGGACGCTCGCCCTCGTCGGCCGTGGCGTGCGACATCACGAGGTAGCTGCCGGGCGCCAGCGCCGCGCGCAGTCGGCCCACCGCGTCGTACGCCACCTCGTCGTCGGGGACGAAGTGCAGGACCGCCGCGAGGATCAGGGCGACCGGCCGGTCGAAGTCGATCAGGGCGCGGACCTGCGGGTGCGACAGGATCGACTGCGGGTCGCGGAGGTCGCCGCGGATCGCGTCGGCGTGCGCGTTGCCGTCGAGCAGCTCCAGGCTCTCGGCCACCGCCACCGGGTCGAGGTCCACGTAGACCACCCGGGCGTCGGGCGCGACCTGCTGGACGATCTCGTGGACATTGCCCTCGGTGGGGATGCCCGAGCCGATGTCCAGGAACTGCCGCACCCCGGACTCGGCCAGGTGGCGGACGGCGCGACGAAGGAACGCCCGGTTTGTCTGCGCCAGCTTCGGGCCCAGCGGAAGGACCTGCATCATCTTCTCGGCGGCCTCCCGGTCGGCCGGGAAGTTGTAGGTGCCGCCGAGATAGTAGTCGTAGATCCTGGCCGCGGTCGCCGGCTTCGCTTCGCCGCCGCCGTTGGTCGTACCAGCCATGAAGTTCCTTCCGTGTGGGTCGTGCGGGCGCACCGAGCCGGCTCTCAGGTGCCGGCCGTCCAGGGGTGGTGCAGGGGGACGGACGCGTCGTAGGTCAGCTGGAAGATCCGCCGGTACTCGTCGATCTCGTGCGGTTCCTCCAGGTAGACCGCACCGACGTGCGATTCGAGGTAGACCGTGTCCGGGTCGTCCGGGTCGTCGAAGTCCAGGATGCGGAAGGCGCCGGCCATCGCGGCGTGCGCGCCGACCGAGAACGGCAGCACCCTGATCTCGGCGGCGCCGCTGTCGGCGATGTCGTGCAGATGCTCCAACTGCGCCTCCAGCGCGGCCTTGCCGCCGACCGGTCGCACCAGCGCGTTCTCGCCGAGAACGAACACCAGCCGGGGGGCCGGCGTCCGCGTGAACAGCGCCTTCTGCCGCTGCATCCGCAACGTCACGTGCCGCCGCGCGGTCTCGTCGTCGGCCGCCCGCTCGGCCGCGAACACCCCCAGCGCGTACGACTCGATCTGCAGCTCGCCCGGGATGATCTCCCCGTAGTAGGTCTGGATCTGCGAGGCGCTGGCCTCCAGGCCGACGTAGAGCTTGAACCAGTCGGGGAGCACCGGGTTGGTGTCCCACCACTCTTCCTGCGAGGTGCCCAACGCCAGCTCGGCCAAGCCGTCCGTGACGCTCTGGTCGACGCCGTAGAGCCAGCACAGCGCCCGAACGTTCGCCGGCGTCACCGGGACCTTGCCGGTCTCGATCCGGTGCAGCGTCGGCTCGGAGATGCCCAGTCGCGCCTCGGCCACCTCACGCCGGGTCTTGCCGTTCGCCACCCGCAGCCGCGTCAGCCGCCGCCCGAGGGTCCGGCGCACCACGCGCTGGCCTGTGATCGGCATACCCCACCCCCACCCAATACGCCGTCCACTTGAGACGTCGGACACCATACCGTCGATGCGATCTCTCGGGTACACCCCGTAGCGCGCCGATCCGACGCCCCCCACCAGCGGTGGTCGGGAAGAGACCGCTCGGCGGTAACGCCCGCGAGCCGTCCGGCGGCGACCGCCGCGGTCGCGCGCCCGTGGGGTGCGTCAGACCGGGTGCCCGCGCGGTCGCCGACGACCCCGCGACCCACCCGGTCCGCGTCACCCCGGCCGGTGTCCGGCGCGGTCGTCACGCCGGGGCGGCCCCGGGTCGCCAGATCCAGTCGGTCCGGTCGTACTGGCGGGTGAGCCCGGCGCGCGCCATGTTGTTCAGGGACGGGTTGGCGCCCTCCACGTCGGGCCGGGCGACCTCAGTGACCAGCCAGCGGGCTCCGGCCGCGGCGGCGAACTCGGCCCGGGCGGCGATCAGCGCGGCCTGCACGCCGCGCCGGCGGTGGCTCGCGCGGGTCGCGGCGGAATTGAGGTGGGCGGCGTCCCCGTGCACGATCACGGCGCCGACGGCGATCATCTCGTCGCCGTCCCATCCGGCGTACGCCTGGAAGCCGTCGGCCCGCGCGGCCGCGGCCAGAATTGCCGCGAGGTGCTCGTTCGGGGCGTCGAAGAACTCCCAGGTCCGGGTCGCCCACTCGTCGACCTGACGGTCGTCGACCGGGCCGACGCGGAGGTCGGTGGTGGCCGGCTTGACGTCGTCGACCTCGCCCACGAGCCGGACGATCGTGCTGCCCGGGGTCAGGCCGTGTCGGGCGCTGATGTCGGCCCAGTCGGCGGGGAGACGGTCCGGGGCGATCTGGATGTGGGCCAGCGGGCTTCCGTTGCGCCGATAGACGTCGATGACCTCGGTGATCAACGCGTCGGTGACCGGCTCGGTGAGACCGAGCCCGACGGCCTTGTTGAAGAAGCCGCCCAGCGGGTCGTTGCTCATCGACAGCACGGTTCCGCCGCCCACCCGGTCGACCGTGGCTCCGAGCGCCCGGCGGGCGGACTCGGGGCCGGCCAGGCCGAGCTGGTACATCACCTCGGCTTCGAGGAGTTCGGCGAGCCGGGTGGTGTCGGTTGCTGGTGCCACGGGTGCCTCCGAGGTAGCGGGTGTTCTCCGTCAATTGCAGGACGTCGTGGAAGCCGCAGTGGTTCGGGGACGCGGCGGTGACCGTCAGCACACGGCCCGCCGCACGCAGCGGCTTCGCGCTGCCGTGACCTGCCCGACTTCCGACTGACGGCCGCTCCGTAGAGTGATCACCAGGGCTACGATGAGCGGGTCATGTTGCTGCGGGTGCTCGGCCCCTTCGAGGCCGAGAGCGACGGAGGCGATGCGGTCGTCCTCGGCGGCCCGCGCCAGCGCGCCGTGCTCGCGATGCTCCTCCTGGCCCGCGGCGAGGTCGTCTCCGTGGACCGGCTGGTCGAGCAGCTCTGGCAGGGCGAGGCGCCACCACGGGCCCTCGCGTCCCTCCAGGCGTACGTGTCGAACCTGCGCCGCCTCCTGGAGCCGGACCGGGAACCCCGGGCGCCCGCCCGACTGCTGGTCACCGCGCCACCCGGTTACGCCGTCCGGCTGCCCGACGGCGCGGTCGACGCCTGGCGGTTCGAGACGCTGCTCGCCGAGGCCCGCGCGGCGCGGGCCGACGACCCCGAGCGCGCCCGGCACCTCCTGGACACCGCGCTGGGCCTGTGGCGCGGGCCCGCGTACGCCGAGTTCGCCGAGCAGCCGTGGGCCCAGCCGGAGGTGAACCGGCTGGAGGAGCTGCGGTTCGTGGCCCGGGAACTGCTGCTCGACGTGCGCCTGGGCGTGGGGGACGCCGCCGGGGCGGTCGCCGAGGCCGAAGCCATGACGAGGCAGTTTCCGCTGCGCGAGGAGAGTTGGCGGCTGCTGGCGCTGGCGCTCTGGCGCACCGGCCGGCAGGGCGACGCCCTCGCGGCGCTGCGCCGGGCCCGCACCGTCCTGGTCGAGGAGCTGGGCCTCGATCCCGGTCCGGCGCTGGTCGCGCTGGAGGCCGCGATCCTGCATCAACGGCACGACGTGCTGCTGCCGGCGCCCCCGCCACCGGGAGCGCGGGTCGCCGCCCGGCCGTCGGCCCCCAGCCCCGGCCCGCCGGCGCCGGTCGAACCCGACGAGGTGTTCGTGGGGCGGGACGCCGAGCTGGCGCTCCTGCGGCGCACCGCCGCCTCGGCCGCGGTCGACGGACCGCGGGTCGCGGTGGTCTCCGGTGAGGCCGGCGCCGGCAAGACAAGCCTGCTCGCCCACCTGCGCCGGGAACTCGTCTCGGCGGGCTGGACGGCCCTGGCCGGCCGCTGCCCCGAGGTCGAGGGCGCCCCACCGGCCTGGGCGTGGGTCGAGGTGCTGCGGCAACTCGCCGCAACGGCGCCACCCGGGGATCTCGCGCCGGCGCTGGCCCCGCTGCTGGACGACACGGGCCGGGACCCCGCCGGGGACGTCACCGCCGGCCGGTTCCGGCTGCACCGCGCCGTCGCCGCCTGGCTGTGTGCCGCCGCGGCCGAGCGTCCGCTCGCCGTCCTCCTCGACGACCTGCACGCCGCCGACAGCGAGACGCTGCTGCTGCTGACCACCGCCGTCGAACTGACCGACGCCGCCGTCCTGTTCGTGGTGGCGCTGCGGCCCGGCGACAACCGGGAACGGCTCGCCGCGACCATGGCGGCCCTGGCCCGCCGGTCACCCGAGCGGCTGCACCTGGGCGGCCTGACCGAGCCCGACGTCGAACGGCTGGTCGACAGCGTCGCCCGCACCCGCGTGGACCCCGACACCGTCGCCGCCCTCACCGTGCGCACCGGCGGCAACCCGTTCTACCTGCGGGAGTCGGCCCGGCTGCTCGCCGCCGAAGGCGCGCTGGTCGCCACGTCCGAGGTGCCCGAGGGCGTACGCGACGTCCTGCGCCGACGTCTGTCCCGGCTGCCGGAGAACGCGGTCACGCTGCTGCGCCTCGCCGCCGTCGCCGGGCGGGAGGCGGACGTGGCGATCCTCGTGGCGGCGGCCGACGGCGACGAGGGCGCCGTCCTCGACGCTCTCGACGTGGGGATCGTCGCCGGGCTGCTCACCGAGCCGGCGCCGGGGCGGGTGCGGTTCCCGCACGACCTGGTCCGCGACACGATCTACACCGATCTCTCCCACCTGCGCCGGGCGCGCCTGCACGCCCGGGTGGCCGACGCGACCCGCGCGCTGCGCCCCGACGACCACTCCGCCCTGGCCCACCACTACGCCCGCGCGGCCTCGCCGGACACCGCCCGGCTCGCCGTCGACTACGCGGTCCGCGCCGCGGAGCTGGCCGAGCGGCGGTATGCCCACGACGTCGCCGCCGACCTGCTCACCCACGCCCTGGCGACCGCCGACACGGTCGCCGGGGATCGGGCCGCGCTGCGGATCGACCTGCTGGGCCGGCTTCTGCGCGCCCAGGCCCGCGCCGGCGCCCTGGCCGCGGCCCGGGACACCCGTGACCGGGCGGTCGACCACGCCGTGGAGGTGGGTCGCGACGAGCTGCTCATCGCGGCGTTCACGGCCTGGACCGTGCCCACCCCGTGGGCGATCCGCGCGTACGGCGTGGTGGACCACCGGATCGTGGACCTGCTGACGCGGCTGCTGCGTCGGCGCGACCTGACCCCGGTGGACCGGTGCCGGCTGCTGGAGGCGCTCAGCGGTGAACTGGACGGCGAGGCGGACCCCCGGGGCTTCGAGGCCGGCCGGGAGGCGTTGGCGATCTCGCGGGAGCTGGCCGACCCCGAGCTACGCGCGCTCGGACTCGCCGCCCGACTGCGGACGATGCGGCACGACCGGGAGGCGGCGCATCGCCGCGAGCTGGCCCGGGAATTGGGTGAGCTCGCCTACGAGCACGGACTGCCGACCTACGACTGGCTGGCCGAGCAGGTGCTCTGCCAGACGTCCGCCGCGCTCAACGAGCCGCGCGCGGTACGCGCCAGCGTCGCCCGACAGGAGACGCTGGCCGCGGCGTACCAGCTCAACGACGCGCTGGTGATCGCGCTCGGCGCTCGGGGCGCGCTGGCGCACGTCTGTGGTGACTTCGGGACGGCCCAGCGGCGCTACGACGAGTCCGCCGACCTCCTGCGGCGACAGGGGTCCCTGCACGCGGATGCCTTCCACTACTTCGCCACCGCGAGCCTGCTGATCAGTCAGGGCCGACTGGCCGAGCACCTGGAACCGACGCGGCGCGCGCGGACGGTGTTCGGCCCGATCATCGATGACCTGCTGGCGCTCGCCCTGATCGAGAACGGTCGCGTCGAGGAGGCGCGGACGATACCCGTCGGCACGTACCCGCACCGGCCGGACTACTTCCAGTCGGCCCTTCTCACGGTGCGGGCGATGACCCTCGTGGCGCTGGACCGTGTCGACCTGACCCAGCCGGTGGTCGACGCCCTGCTCCCGGTCCGCGAACAGCTCGCCGGCTTCTCCAGCAGCACCATCGCGATGCGGCCGGTCGCCCTTACCCTCGGCGAGCTGTTCCGCCTGCGGGGCGACACCGACGAGGCGGCACGGCACTTCGCGCTCGCCGTGGACGTGGCCCGGCGGTGGGGCTCGCCGCACTGGCTGGCCGAGGCGCGGGCCGCGCTCGCCCGCTGACGGGCGACCGGGGCCGGCGCCAAGTGCGCTTCAAGTCGGCCACTAGTGGCCCCGGGCACGCTGGGAATCGCGTGCCAGGCGCACCCCGTGCGCGGGTGGCGCGCGATGTGTCCGAGTCCTCGAAAGGTCACCGTGAACCGGAACCACAACGAACCCATGGCCGATGTCCGCGACATGTACATGGCGCATGCGGCCATGCGCCGGGAGTTCGGGTTGCTCCCGCAGCTCGTCCGGGACGTCGCGCCGGGCGACACCCGGCGCGCGGAGGTGGTCGGCGCGCACGCCGACCTCATGTGCCTCATCCTGCACACCCACCACGAGGGTGAGGACCTGCTGCTGTGGCCGCGGCTGCGGGAGCGGGGCGGCGCGGAGGCCGAAGCGATCGTCCCCACGATGGAGGCGCAGCACCACGCGATCGAGGCGGCGCACGCCCAGGTCGTCGCCCTGCTGCCCGCGTTCCGGGCCACGGCCCGCGGTGGCGAGGCCCTCGCGGAGGCCCTGGACGCCCTCCGCGCCGCGCTGATCGAGCACATGGACCTGGAGGAGCGGGAGATCCTGCCGCTGGCCGAGAAGCACGTCACCGCCGCCGAGTGGAAGGGGCTGGGGGAGCACGGTATGCGCCACGCCCCGAAGAAGATCCTGCCCCTGGTCTTCGGTATCGCCATGTACGAGGGGGACCCGGAGGTCGTCAAGGCGGTGCTCGCCGAGGCCCCCGGACCCGCCCGGCTGATCATGCCGATCCTCGCGCCCCGCCTCTACGCCTCGCACGCCAGGCGCGTTCACGGCACCGCGACACCGCCTCGCGGGACCGCGCTGACCCGCTGAGCGGCGGTGACGGCGTGGCCGGCCCCGACGGGGCCGGCCACGCCGGGTCGGCGGCGGTCAGTCCACCACCGGGGGTGCGGTCCGGGCCGCCTCCTTCAGCGCGGCGGATGCGGCGGCGTACGGGTTGTGGGTGTAGGTGCGGGCCAGGCCCGCCGGAACCGTGAAGTACTCGACGGCGAGCTTCGCCGGGTCGCTGGCCAACTCGCCGCGGGCCGGCAGGTCGTTGCCGTCGTCCCAGCCCCACGGGGCGTTGGCCGAGTTGGTCGAGCAGCTCCAGGTGCCCGAGCCGCAGTCGCCGGAGGTGTCACCCGCGAACGTGCCCAGCCCGGCGAACAGGCTCGTGTTCGCCCGCTGCGCCCAGAGCCCGTCGGCGGCGAAGATGTCGATCAGCGAGTACCGGACGTCCCGGTCGTTGCCGCTGCTCGGGGTCTCGGCGACCGTCGACGGGTAGTAGACGATCCCGTCGCCGTTGATCGTGTACTGCGGGTACGCCTTCAGGCCGTGCCCCTGTGCCTCCTGAGCGGTCACCGGGTGGGTGAACGAATCGTGCGGCGACGACTGGAACTGCAGGGTGCCGTCGACGGTCTCCCGGCCGCTCGTCCATGTGCTACCCGCCGGCGTGTACGAGTAGAAGTCGCTGTGCGCGACCGTCACGGCCCCGCGCAGGACACCGTAGGTCGAGCCGTCGCGCTCGACGGCCAGCAGGACTCCTTCGCCGTCGTTCTCGTGCTCGGTCTCGAAGAAGGGGTGGTCGGTCCAGTCCCGGGGGTGGAAGAAGAGGTACGTGATGTACCAGTGGGTGCTGGTCTCCACGACGGAGTAGTAGGCGTGCGCGGCGAGGGAGGTGCCGGCCTGGCCGGTCCGATCCCAGTTGTTGCGCCCGTTCAGGTCGCCGTCGAAGTCGACCTTGGCGATGTAGTCCGACTGGCCGCCCAGCGAGTGGGCTCCGGTCGCGTCGACGTCCTGGTAGTGGATGGGAGCCCAGCGGAGGGCGAGGTCGGCCCGGCTGACGGCGGCCGTCGCCGCCGTCGGCGCCACGAGCTGTGCTGCCGCCAACGTCACCGCGGCACCCGCCGCGGTGAGCGCCCTCGCGATCCGGGACCGACGGATGCTGCTTCTGTCGCGCATGTCGTGCTCCTGCGTCCGATGTGACAGATCACAATGGATGCTCACGGCTCCGGACGCCCGGCACGTGTCCACCCGGCGACGTGGAGATTGATGCTCTTCGACGGTGTGGAACGGGCGTCCGGCCCAGCGGCCCGTCGCCCGCCCGTGGAGGGGACGGGCGGGGACGGGCCGGTGGCCGCGATGGCTACCAGGTGGTGAGCCCGAGGCTCATCGTCTTCGTCAGCGTGGCGTTGTCGTCGTCGCCGTCCAGTGACCAGGCCATCGCCCCGGCCAGGCCGGCCCGCCGGATGTAGAGCATCTTCTGGAGCACGACGGCCGGGTCGTCGTACGTCCAGAAGGTCGTGCCGTCGAAGAGCCAGGCGTGCCCGGCGCGCAGGTCACGGTGGACGGTGTAGCCGGCGGCGGGCAGGGTCTTGAGCTTCTTGTAGTCCTCGTACCCGGCCGCGTGCGTGGCCGGAGCGGGCCCGGCGACCGGGCGGAACAGGCCGTTGCCGCCACCGGTGACACCGGTCCAGCCCTGCCCGTAGTAGGGGATGCCGAGGACGAGCTTGTCGCGCGGCGCGCCCCGGTCCAGCCAACCGTCGATCGCCACCTCGACGGAGAAGTCGGGGGAGTCGGGGGCACCCGCCGGCACCCGCAGCGCCGACTGCTGGTTGGTCCGCGTGTCCCAGCTGCCGTGGAAGTCGTAGCCCTGCACGGTGGCGAAGTCCAGGTACTTGAAGATCTTGCGGCCCTCGAACCCGGCGTCCATGGCGGCCGGGTTGGCCGGCAGGAACGCGGTCAGCGGGTGGTGCTCGCGGGTCGTGCGCCCGTACGCGTCGAGCTGCTTGCGGAACTCCGCGAGCAGCTTGGTGAAGTTCTCCCGGTCCTCGGTGCGGACGACGTTGCCCGGCTCGCCCGGCCAGTTCGGCCACTCCCAGTCCAGGTCGATGCCGTCGAAGACGCCGGCTCCGGAGCCGGGGCCGCCGCTGCCGCCGTCGAGGTTCGGGAGATTGCCCTTGAGATAGAGGTCGATGCAGGAGGCGACGAACGCCTTGCGGGAGGCGTCCGTGCGGGCCGCGTTGGAGAAGTACGTCGACCAGCTCCAGCCGCCCAGCGAGATCATCACCTTCAGGCCGGGGTGCTCGGCCTTGAGCTTCGCCAGTTGGCCGAAGTTGCCGTTCAGCGGTTCGCCCCACGCGTCGGCGACGCCGTCGACGCTCTCCTCCGCCGGCACCGGTCGCTGGTAGTCGGCCCAGGCGTCCCCCTCGCCGGGCCCGCCGTCCACGTAGCAGCGGCCGTCCTCGCTGACGTTGCCGAAGGCGTAGTTGATGTGGGTGAGGCGGCTCGCCGCCCCGGAGGTGTCCAGCTTCTTGACCGGGAAGGCCCGGCCGTAGATGCCCCACTGGGTGAAGTAGCCGACCCGGTGGTAGCCGGCGCGGCGCTCCGACCTGTCGTGCGCGCTGGCGGCGGCCGGCGGGGCCGCAGTGACCAGCAGGGTTGTCAGGGCCACGAGGGCGGTGAGACGGCGGTGGCGGAATGGTCGCATCGGCACTCCCACGGCGGAGGGGGCGGATTAGTTAAGAGACCTTTCTGATCGATGAAGTTAAGCCGCTCACATTCCACGGTCAAGGGGCGGCGGGTCAGGCCGGTGGGTCGGCGACGATCCGCGCGATCGTGCGCCGGCCCACCGCGCACATGACGGGGTTGGTCCGCCGGTAGTACCAGACCAGGCCCATCGCCTGCGCGAGGGCCCACGCCCGGCCGCGTTCCCACTCCAGGTCGTCGCAGCCGAGCCGCCGCCGCAACGCCTGGCGGGGACCGGCTTCGAGCAGGTGCCAGGCGCTGATGAGGTCCAGGGCGGGGTCGGCCGGACCCGCCCCACCCACGTCGAGCACCCCCGCCAGTCGTCCGTCCCGGACGAGGACGTTGCCCGGGATGAGGTCGCCGTGCGTCATCCGGTCCGGCGCCGCGCCTCGCGGCAGCTCCCGCATGCGCGCCCAGAACCCGCGCAGCAGCGGGACGTCCAGCAGCCCCTCGCTCTCCCGGAAGCAGGTGTGCATCCACTCGTCGTGTGCGGGCAGCTCACCCCCGCGGCCCCGGCCCGCGAACGTGCGCCCCTCGGTGTCGATCGCGCGGACGCCGACGATGAACTCGGCCAGGTCGTGTGCGAAGGGGACCGAGTCGCCCGGGTCCTCGTCGGTGGCGACGGCACCGGGAAGCCAGGTCTGCACGGACCACGGCAGGGGGTAACCGGCGCCGGGCTCGCCGACGGCGACGGGCTCCGGGGTGGGGAACCGGGTCCGGCCCCGCAGCTTCCGGGCGGCGTCCGCCTCGGACTCCAGCCAGCGGCGCACCGCCGCCACGTCCTGCCCCTGCAGCGGGAACCGCGCGGCGAACCGGTCACCGATCCGGAAGACGGCGTAGACCGTGCTGTGCGCGCCGACCCGCTGGACCGGCAGGTCCCCCCAGGTCGGGAACTGCTCGTCCACCAGCCGCCGGACCGTTGTGGCGTCGATGCCGAGCTGGTCCGGGTGCATCGGGTCCGGCGGCGTGCCGTCGTCCGACGACAGATCCTGATCTTGTGGCGTCACGGCTCCATTGCACGGCACCGGCAACCCGTCGCCAACCGATATAGCGCGCCGTCGGCCAGGAGTCGAGGCGGAAAATGCGGGCGAGATGAACGCGGAATGTCCGCCGAGCGTCCAGAAATGGAAGCCGTCCGAGCAGGACCGAGTACCGGCGGATGCCTCGTACGCAGGCGTTTCGCCGGACCGTCGGTAAAGAGTCACCGAATTTCGCGCCGCCTTACGCACTCCATGTTTGATCCGGCGTTCACGTGCCATCCGCGCCGCTGCCTCTAGCCTTTCCGCGTCCCACCGCACACCTCGGGGAGTTCCGTGAGTCAGGCAATCGACGGTCGTCCGACCGTGCTGGACAACGATGTCTGGGCCGTTGTCGCCGAACGGGCGCGGCGCCTTCCGTCGGCGGTCGCACTGGTGGAGAAATCCCGCGCCCTGACGTACGCGGAACTCGTGGAACAGGTCGACGCCCTCGCCGGCGACCTCGTCGGCGAGGGCGTGCGCGACGGCGACCTGGTGGGGGTACGTCTGCCCCGGGGCCTCCCCGCGGTCGTCGCGATCCTCGCGGTCCTGCGCACCGGCGCCGGCTACGTGCCGCTGGACCCGACCTATCCGGCGCGGCGGATCGAGGCGATGCTCGCCGACACGCGCCCCCGGGCGGTCATCGACGAGACCGGGATCTCGACGGTCTCACCCGCCGGCTCCGGGCAGACCGCCTCGGACACCGCGTACGTCATCTTCACCTCCGGGTCCACCGGCCGCCCCAAGGGCGTGCTGATCCCACGGTCGGCGCTGCACCACTTCTGCCACACCGCAGCCAGCCGCTACGAGCTGAGCGGCCAGGACCGGATGCTGCAGTTCGCCTCGCTGAGCTTCGACGCCAGCGTCGAGGAGCTCTTCGCGCCGCTGATCAGCGGCGCGACGGTCGTGCTGCGCGACGACGACATGATCAGCCGTCCGGACCTGTTCCTCGACCGGTGCGCCGCCCTCGGCATCACCGTCCTCGACCTGCCCACCGCCTACTGGCACGAGGTGGTGGCCGCCCTCGCGCGAGGCGAGGCCACCCTGCCGACGACGCTCCGGCTGGTGATCATCGGAGGCGAGGCGGCCCGGCCCGACCGGGTGCGCGACTGGCAGGCGGTGGCCGGCACCTCGGTGCGACTGCTCAACACCTACGGCCCCACCGAGACCACCGTGGTCGCCACCGTCGCCGACCTGACCCGGTGGACCGGCGAGGCCGTGCCGATCGGCCACCCGCTGCCCGGCGTTACCTGCCGGATCGTCGACCCGTCCGGCGCGGAGACCGACGTCGGGGAGCTGCTGATCGGCGGCGCCGGGGTCGCGACCGGCTACCTGGACCGACCCGAACTCACCGCCGAGCGGTTCCGCCCCGGACCGGACGGCCGGCCCGAGTACCGCACCGGCGACCGGGTCCGGCGCGCACCCGAGGGCGGCCTCGAATTCCTCGGCCGGCTGGACGACCAGGTGAAGGTCCGTGGCTTCCGCGTGGAACTCGGCGAGGTCGAAGCGGCGCTGCGGGAGCACGCCGGCGTCACCGACGCCGTGGTGCTGCTCGACGACCGGAACTCCCGCCTCCTCGGTCACGTCGTCGCCGACGAGACGGTCGACCTCGGGGCGGTCCGGGCGAGCCTCGGCGAGCGGCTGCCGTCCTATCTGGTCCCGTCCGCGCTGACGCGGCACCCGTCGTTCCCCCGGACCCCGCAGGGCAAGATCGACCGGGCCGCCCTGGCCGCCGCCGTCCCCGACGCGCCGCCGCCGTCGACCGGGCTGACGCCGCCGCAGGCGGAGGTCGCCGCAATGTGGCGCACCCTGCTCGGCGTCGCCGACGTACGCGCCGACGACGACTTCGTCACCCTCGGCGGCACGTCGCTCGACGCCGTGCGGCTGATCGGCGCGCTGCGGCGCCGCAGCGTGGACCTCACGCTCAGCCAGCTGTACGCGGCACCCACCCTCACCGCGGTCGCCGCCCTGCTGCCCGCCGGGCCCACCGTGGACGGCGACCCCGGTCACCGGGACGACCGGACCGGCGAGCGGCAGGGCGACCCGGTCGTCCGGGCCGCCGAACCGGCCTGGTTCGACGGGGAGTCGGCGGCGTTGACCCCGCTGCAACGCGACTTCTGGGTGGCCGAGCAGGTGTGCGCCGACCTGCCCGCGCACACCCTGGGCCTGCGGTTCCGGTGGGGCGGCCGGGCGGACCTGCCCGCACTGACCCGCGGTCTGCGCGAGTTGGTCCGCCGGCACCCGCTGCTGCGCGCCCGCTTCCCCGACGACAACGACGAACCGCGTCTGGTCATCGACACCGACGGGGAGATCCCGCTCGTCGAGGGGGCGCTCCCCGACGTCGAGAAGATCGACCTCGCCGGCGGCCCGCCGGCCCGGGCCGTCCTGATCCGCGCCGACGGCGACGACGAACTCGTCCTGCTCGTCCATCACCTCGTCTTCGACGGCTGGTCCGGTACGGTCGTCGGCACCGAACTGGCCGCGCTCTACCGGGCTGCCCTGGACCAGCCGGACGGCGATCTCAGCGCCGCCGCCGGGCTGCCCGAGCCGCCCGCCGTGCCCGACCTGGCCGCCCGGTACGCCGCGGCGAAGGCCGACCCGACGCTCGTCGCGTACTGGCGCGGTCGCTTCGACGGCGCCGACCTCGACCTCGACCTGCCGGCGGACCGGCCGCGGCCGGTCGCCCGATCGTTCGCCTCCGCCCGCCTGCGCCGCCCGCTCGACCCGGCGCTGCTGCGGCGACTCACCGAGTGCGGCCGGACGCGGCGGGCCAGCCTCTTCATGGTGGTCCTCGCCGGCCTGCAGGCGGTGCTGAGCCGCTACACCGGGCGCACGGACGTGACGGTCCTGTCGCCGGTCGCCGGCCGGACCAGCCCCGAGCTGGAAGGCGTCGTCGGCCCGCTGCTGAACATCCTCCCGCTGCGCGGCGACGTCGCCGGGGACCCCACCTTCGCCGACCTGCTCGACCGGGTACGCGACAGCGTCCTCGCCGACCTGGACCACCAGGACCTCGCCCTGCCCGACCTGGTCGACGCCCTGCGACGCCCCGGCTCCGGCAACCGCAACCGGCTCAGCCCGGTCCTGCTCACCGTCCACAACGTGCCGTCGACCGACGACCCCGCCGTGCGGTACGCGGGGGAGCTGCCGCCCGCCGCGACCCTGGTCGACCTCTCCGTCAGCCTGGACTTCCCGGTCGACGGCCCGGTGCTGAGCGTCGACTACGCCACCGAACTGTTCGAGCCGGCCCGGATCGCGGCGCTCCTCGACCACCTGCTCACGCTGCTCGACGCCGCCGTCACCGACCCGCGGCGAACGGTCAGCCGGCTGCCGCTGCTCACCGCCGACGAGGAGCGACGGATCCTGCACATCTGGAACGACAGCGCCGTCCCGCTGCCCGCCGTGACCACGCTGCACCAGCTCTTCGAGCGCGTGGTCGCCGCGGCCCCCGACGCGCCCGCGCTGACCTTCCGCGACACCACGATCAGCTACGGCGAGCTCAACGCCCGAGCCAACCGGGTGGCCCGGCGGCTGCGCGCCGAGGGCGTACGGCGCGGCGACCGGGTGGCGATCTGCCTGGACCGGGGCATCGACCTGTTCGTCGCCATGTGGGCGGTGCTCAAGGCCGGCGGCGCGTACGTCCCGCTCGACCCGGCGTACCCGTCGGACCGGCTGAGCTACATGCGCGAGGACAGCCGGGCCGTGGCCCTCGTCGACGACGCGTACCTGCGCGGCCCGCTCCCGCCGGAGCGTGACGACCTGCCACCGGTCAACACCGGCAGCGACCCCGCGTACGTCATCTACACCTCCGGATCCTCCGGTCGCGCCAAGGGCGTCGTCGTCGACCACGCCAACCTGGTCCACGCCGTGGCGATGTGGCAGCACGCCTACCACCTGGAACCCGGGTGGACCTACCAGCAGGCGGCCAGCTTCTCCTTCGACATGTTCGTCGGTGAGACGCTGCGCGCCCTCTGCACCGGGGGCCGGCTGGTCGTCGTGCCGCGGGAGACCCTCCTCGACCCGGCCGACCTGTACGCGCTCATGCGCGCCGAGCGGGTCCAGTGCACCGAGCTGGTGCCGGCGGTGCTGCGCACCCTGCTCGGACACGTCGACCGGACCGGGCAGAGCCTCGACTTCGTGCGCCTGCTCATCGGCGGCGGGGAGAAGTGGCACGTGCGGGAGTACGAGCTGGCCCGACGCCTGGTCGGGCCCGCCAACCGGGTCGTCAACGCGTACGGGGTCACCGAGGTCACCGTCGACAACGTCTACTTCGACGCCCCGGTGGACCACCTCGCCGACGAGGCGCCCTTGCCGATCGGTCGACCCTTCCCGAACAACCGGGTCTACGTGCTCGACGCGCACCGCCGGCCGGTTCCGCCCGGGGTCGTCGGCGAGCTGTACCTCGGTGGGCGCGGCGTGGCCCCCGGCTACCACGACCGTCCCGAGCTGACCGCGGACCGGTTCGTGCCCGACCCGTGGGCACCCGGGCCGGACGCCCGCATGTACCGCACCGGCGACTCGGCCCGCTACCACCTCGACGGCACCGTCGACTTCCTCGGCCGCCTCGATGACCAGGTCAAGGTCAACGGCTACCGGGTGGAGCTCGGTGAGGTCGAGGCGGCCCTCGGCGCGCTGCCCGACGTGCTGGCGTGTGCGGCGGCCGTGCACGCGCTGCCGTCCGGCGTGGCCCAGCTCGTCGGCTATGTCGTGCCCCGGCCGAGTGCCACAGTGGACGAGACGCTGATCCGCGACGCGCTGGCCACCACCCTGCCCGTGCACATGGTCCCGGCCCGCCTGGTCACCCTGGACGCGCTGCCGCTGACCCCGAACGGCAAGCTCGACCGGCGCCGGCTTCCGGCGCCCGTCGCCGCCGCCGAGCACGCCGGCACAGCCCCGCGTACGCCCCTGGAACGCGCGATCGCCGACGCGTGGTCCGAGGCGCTGGGCCTCGACACGGTCGGCGTCGAAGACAGCTTCTTCGCCCTCGGTGGCGACTCGTTCGCCGCGCTGAAGGTCATCCGGCGCATCGAACCCGCGCCGACCCTGCTCGACCTCTACCAGCACCCGACCGTACGACGGCTCGCGGCGCTGCTGCAGGACCGGGACCCGGCGGCCGGCGCCGACCGTCGGCTGCTGTACCGGCTGACCCCGGCGGAGGCCGACCCGTCCACCGGGGGCGTGACCGTCGTCGCCGTGCCGTACTCCGGGGGCAGCGCGATCGCCTACCAGCCGCTCGCCGCGGCCCTCCCGCTCAACTGGGCGTTGCAGGCCGTCGAGCTGCCCGGCCACGACCAGTCCCGTGCCGACGAGAACCTGCTGCCCGCCACCACGGTGGCCGAACTCGTCCTGACGGAGCTGCGGGAGATCGACGGGCCGGTCCTGCTGTACGGCCACTGCCTCGGCGTCGCGGTGACCGTCGAGATCGCCCGTCGGGCGGAGGAGGCGGGGCTGCCCCTGGTCGGCGTGGCCCTGGGCGCCGGCTTCCCGACGGCGCGCCTGCCCGGACGCTTCTTCGACTGGTTCTACCGCCTGGTACCGACCGACCGGTTCACCTCGGACCGCGAGTACCTCGCCTACCTGCGGGGGCGCGGCGGCTTCACCGACGTGGACGACCCCGCGCAGGAGGCGTTCGTCCTGCGCAACGTCCGCCACGACGCCCGCGACGCCGAGGAGTACTTCACCGCGGCCTTCCAGCAGCCGTCCGCGCCCCTGCGCGCGCCGCTGCTCGCCGTCGTGGGCGCCCGCGACCGGGTCACCGAGCACTATCAGGAACGACACCAGGAGTGGCGGCACTTCGCGGACGACGTGGCGCTGGCCGTCCTGCCCCGCGCGGGGCACTTCTTCGTCAAGAGCCACGCCGAGCCGCTCGCCCGCACGCTGGTGTCGTTCGTCGAGGGCCGCGCGCCGACCCCGGACGGTCCCGCGGTCGGCGTCGACACCCCGGCCGCCCCGGACGTCTCCGCGGTCGGCGTCGACTCGGGCGGCCCGTCGGGCCGGCCGCCGTCGCCCCCCGCCGCCCGTGCCGCCGACCGGCCACGGACGCAGCGGCCGGCGCAGCCGAGCCTGGCGCGGTTCGCGCTGGTCGCGATCGGCCAGTTCCTGTCGATGATCGGCAGCGGCCTCAGCACGCTGGTGCTGAGCATCTGGGTCTTCCAGCAGACCGGGTCGATCACCGACTTCGCGATGGTCAGCGCGGTCGGCCTGCTGCCCGGCATCCTCGTCGGGCCGCTCGCCGGCGCCATCGCCGACCGGTGGAACCGACGTACCGTGATGCTCGTCAGCGACGGCGTCTCGGCGGCGGCCATGGGCGCGCTCGCCGTCGTCGTGTTCACCGGCGGGCTGCAGCTCTGGCAGGTCTACCTCGCGGCGTCGGTGACGTCGCTGGCCGGGGCCTTCCAGCGACCCGCCTACCTCGCGGCGGTCGCCCAGCTCGTCCCGAAGCGGTACCTCGGACACGCCAACGGCATCACCCAGCTCGGCGTCAGCGTCGGGCTGGTGTTCGCGCCCATGCTCGGCGCCGGCTTGGTGGGCCTGATCGGCGTGTCCGGTGTGCTCGTCATCGACATGGTCACCTTCGCCGTCGGCGTGCTCACCCTGCTGGCGGTCCGCTTCCCGGACCTGATGTTTCACCGCCGCGAGGAGACGTTCCGCACCGAGCTCACCGCCGGCTGGCGGTACATCGCCCGGCGGCCCGGCCTCCGTGCCGCGCTGCGGTTCTTCGTCGTCGACCACGCCTTCTACACGCTCGGCTTCGCCGTCATCACCCCGATGCTGCTGATCGAGCAGACCCCCGCCGTGCTCGGCCTCGCCCTGGGCGCCAGCGGTCTCGGCGGGCTCGCCGGCAGCCTCACCATGGGCCTCTGGGGCGGCACCACCCGGCGCGCCAACGGGCTCATCATCTTCATGGGCGTCGGCAGCCTCGCCATGGCCGTGGTGGGGATCGGCAACGCGCCGGCCCTCGTGATCGCCGGGATGTTCCTACTCACCTTCGGCGAGTCCCTGGCCGAGGGCCACTGGATCGCCCTGGTGCAGACCAAGGTCGGCTTCGAGCTCCAGGGCCGGGTTCTGTCGATCTTCATCACGGTGATGATGCTGACGATGCCGATCGGCTACCTGGTCGTCGGACCGCTGGCCGAACACCATGTGCGCCCCCTGCTGGAGCCCGACGGCGTCCTCGCCGGCACCGTCGGCCCGATCCTCGGCACCGGGCCCGGGCGCGGCCTCGCCCTGCTCGTCGTCGTCAGCGGCCTGCTCCAGCTCGCCTGGGCCGTCCGCGGCTGGTTCACCCCCCGCCTGCGACTGCTCGAAGACCACCTGCCCGACTCCGTCCCGCCCGCGGAGATCGGCTCCCGCGACGACCTCCAGCGCGAAGCCGACGCGCTGCTCACCCGATAGGAATCCCGTGTCCGTAGAACTGCTGTCCGAGGCGCCCGTCGACGCGTATGGAACGCCGCTCATCGACGCCGGGGAGCTCGTGCCCGGCGCCCGCGTGCTGGTCAAGGACGAGACCCGCTACGCGTCCGGCAGCCACAAGGAACCGGCCGCCCGGGCGGTCGTGCGGCGTGCCGCGGCCGACGGCCACCGGCGGGTCGTCATCGCCACCTGCGGAAACTACGGCAGGGCGATGGCGATGGCCACCGCCGCCGCAGGCATGGCCTGCACCGTGGTGCTCCCCACCGGCTGGAGTGACGGCGGTGCCTTCATGCGCGCGGCCGGCGCCGACGTGCACCTCGTGCCCGGCACCTACGAGGACGCCGTCGACGAGTCCCGCCGGCTGGCCCGCGAGGAGGGTTCGGTCGACGGGAACGTCGACGGGCCGTACGTGGACGCCGTGCTCGCCGGCCACGGCGTCGTCGCGCACGCCCTGCACCGGGCACTCGCCGAACCTCCCGCGGCGCTGTGGATCCCGGTCGGCAACGGCACGACCGTCATCGCCGTGCACCGGCAGTTGGCGGCGCTCGGCTGGTCGGTGCCGATCCACGGCGTCGGCTCCGCCGCCAACAACCCGCTCGTCACGAGCTGGCCCGGTCCGTACCGCATGCTGCCGCCCGACGGCGTGGTCACCACCGACCACAACCAGCCGCTGGTCAACTGGCACGCCCTCCAGGGCCCGGAGGCGATGGCGGCGATCGCCGACAGCGGTGGGTTCGTGCACGGCGTCGACGACGACCAGCTGTGCGACGCGCGGGCCCGCCTGGCCCGGCACGGCGCCCACCCCACCGCCGCCGGCGCGGTCGCGCTCGCCGGACTGCTGCAGCACGCCCGCACCACCGCATTGGACGGAACCCACGTCGTGCTGCTCAGCGGTCGTTGAGCAGCCCTCGAACCACGGAGACACCCCGAATGACGACCGCGGCACCCCCCACGCTGCTGTTCGCCCGCGCCCGTACCTCCGCCACCGACGAGCGGGTCTTCCTCGCCAAGCTGGCCCTGCTGGCCGTCCTCACCGGGCTCGGCGCCGCGCTCGCGCTGCGTCCCGAGCCCGTCGCGGCCGTCGCCGGTGTCGTCCTGCTGGCCGCGATGTTCACCCACGC
Organism: Micromonospora sp. NPDC049366; assembly: GCF_044466625.1. Taxonomy (NCBI): domain Bacteria; kingdom Bacillati; phylum Actinomycetota; class Actinomycetes; order Micromonosporales; family Micromonosporaceae; genus Micromonospora; species Micromonospora sp. NPDC049366. The sequence continues at coordinate 47,365 of NZ_JBITMV010000017.1, read as the reverse complement.
CGTCGAGCTGCAACACCAGGCCCTGCACCACTCAGCCTTCCGGGCGGCGTGGCCGCACCGGCTGGTCGGGGTGCCCCTCGGCCTGCCGCTGATGGTCGTCTACACCCACTACCGGGTGCGGCACCTGCAACACCACCGCTACCTCGGCACCCCGCAGGACACCGAGTTCTTCGGCTTCGACACCCGGGCGCCCCTGACCCGGGGAGCGCTGCTGCGCGGCCTGCTCGACTACGGGCGGCTGGGCGTTGTCGGCCGCGACATCGTCCGCGCCGCGACCGGGCGGTGGCGGTACGAGTTCGGCACTGTCAGCGACATCATGCGCCGCCGGATCATCACCGAGCACCTGTTCCTCGGCGCGGTGCTCCTGCTCGTCGTCGGGCTGGCCGTCAGCGGCCATCACGAGACGGTGCTGCGGCTGTGGCTGCTGCCGCTGGTCCTGGCCGTGCCGATGCACTTCCTGGTCGAGCTGCCCGAGCACATCCTCTGCGACACCGACAGCACCGACGTGCTCCGCAACACCCGCTCGATCCGGGGCAGTTGGTTCAGCACGTGGTTCACCAACGGCAACAACCTGCACGTCGAGCACCACGCGGCGATGAACGTGCCGATCAACCAGTTGCCGGCCCGGCACCCGGAGACCCGTCGGTACGCCGTGCACGTCGAGGAGACGTACGTCGACTTCTACCGCCGACTGTGGCGCGCGGTACGCCGCTGAGCGGGCCGACGCCGGTCGCCACGCTGGGAGAACGCCGACCCGTCCACCACCCGACGACCACCCCGCGGGGTCGGCGCCACCCGGGGCGGGCAGGATGGCGGCATGACTGAGGCTGCTCCATCCCTTCCCAGGCGGGTCGTCGTCACCGGGGCCACCGGCAAGCTCGGTCGCGTGGTGGTCGCGCACCTGCGCGAGCGGGGCGTCGAGGTGCTGGCGGTGGACCGGGTCGGCGGGCGTGACCCCCGCGACGTCGCGGGCGAGTTCCTGCTCGTCGACCTGACCGACTACGGCCAGGTGGTCGAGGCGTTCACGGGCGGCACCGACGAGCACGGCGGCAGGGTCGACGCCGTCGTGCACCTGGCCGCGGTGCCGGCGCCGGGCCTGATGAGCAACGCGAGCACGTTCGCCAACAACTCCGCGGCGACGTACAACGTGTTCGCCGCGGCCCGGGCCGCGGGGATCAAGCGGGTGGTGTGGGCGTCCAGCGAGACCGTGCTCGGGCTGCCGTTCGACACCCCGCCGCCGTACGCGCCGGTGGACGAGGAGTACGCGCCGCGACCGGAGTCGACGTACTCGTTGAACAAGGCGCTCGAGGAGGAGATGGCGCGGCACTTCTGCCGCTGGGATTCCGACCTGGTCATGGTGGGTCTGCGGTTCTCCAACGTGATGGAGGTCGCGGACTACGCGGCGTTCCCGTCCTTCGACGCCGACCCGGCGCTGCGCCGCTGGAACCTGTGGGGATACATCGACGCCCGTGACGGCGCCCAGGCGGTCGAGCGGGCCCTGGTCCACGACGTGCCGGGCGCCGACGTCTTCGTCATCGCCAACGCCGACACGGTGATGAGCCGGTCCAGCGCCAGCCTGATGGCCGAGGTCTACCCGGGTGTGCCGATCCGCAAGGAACTCGGCGAGCACGAGACCCTGCTCAGCATCGACAAGGCCCGGCGGGTGCTGGGCTACGAACCCCGACACTCGTGGCGTGACCACGTGGACGGCGCGGCCTCACCCCGGCGGGCCTGATCCGTCGGCTGCCACCGCCGACCGGGGCGCGGGTCAGCGGGCGAGGGCGTCCCGCACCGCCGGGTCCTGCGCCGAGCGGACCGCCGGTGGGCGGCCGCTGACCACGTCCCACGCCGCCTTGCCGCTGGCCAGGTAGTCGCGGATGGACTTCTCGACCAGCAGGGCGGGCCCGCAGTCGCCGCAGCGGGCGGTCACCCCGTCGGCCTCCACCCCGAGCTGCCGGCAGAGCGTGACCGCCCGGGACACGTGGTAGGACTGGGTGACGACCAGCGCGCGCCGCACCCCGTACACCTGCCGGGCGCGGGCGCAGCTGTCGTAGGTGTCCAGGCCGAACGGGTCGGCGACGATGCGCGCCGGGTCGACACCGAGCCGGGTCAGGTACGCGGCCATCACCGCCGGTTCGTCACCGGACGCGCCGCCCCCGTCGCCGGACACGAGGACCACCCGGGCCCGGCCCTGGCGGACCAGCTCGGCGGCGGTCTCCAGACGCCCGGCGAGCCGTTCGCCCGGTTGACGCCGGTCCTGCGCCACCTCGGTGCCGAGCACGAGCACGACGTCGGCGGTCGGCGCGTCGGCCTCCTCGTGCAGGTGTCCGCGCGCGGCGATGGTCGTCCAGAGCCAGGGGACGCTGCTGAGCAGCAGCAGGACCACGCCCAGCGCGGCGACCCGGACGAGACGTCGCCGCCGCCGCGGCGGCCGGTCGGGGGAGGTCGCCTCGGTCACGCGGGGCCCCCGCCGACGATCTTGACCGCCACCGTCCGGCTCCTTCCGCCGCCCCGCCGCAGGAGAGCCAGCGTAGCGGGGCCGTCCGTCGCCCCCGTCCACATGGGGGATGGCGCGGCCGTTACCGGGTGGTAACGATGTGGCATGGATTCGGCGCTGACCCTCATCGGCCTGCCCATCGCTCTCGGCATCATCATGCTCGGTCTCGGCCTCGGACTGACCACCGCGGACTTCCGGCAGGTGGCCCAGCATCCGAGGGCCGCGCTCATCGCGCTGGTGTGCCAGATGCTGCTGCTGCCCGCGATCTGCTTCGCCCTGGTGCTCGCCTTCGACCTGGCACCGGAGCTGGCCGTGGGCATGATGCTGCTGGCGGCCTCGCCCGGAGGCACCACCGCCAACCTCTACAGTCACCTGTTCGGTGGGCACGTCGCGCTGAACATCACCCTCACCGCCGTCAACTCGGTGCTGGCCGTGTTCACCCTGCCGATCGTGGTGAACCTGTCCGCGTCGCACTTTTTGGGCGGCGGCCGGAGCATCGGCCTGCAGTTCGACAAGGTGCTCCAGGTGTTCGCCATCGTGCTCATCCCCGTCGCGATCGGCATGCTGCTGCGGGCCCGACTGCCGCGCCTCGCCGAACGCCTGCACCGGCCGGTGCGGATCCTGTCCGTCGTCGTGCTCGTGGCGGTGGTCGCCGGCGCCGTGCTCGGCGAGCGCGAGAACATCGCCGACTACTTCGTCTCGGTCGGCCTGGCCGTGCTGGCGTTCAACCTGGTGAGCCTCGCGATCGGGTACGGCGTACCCCGCGCCGCCGGCGTCGATCGGCGTGCCGCCACGGCGGCCGGTTTCGAGATCGGCATCCACAACAGCACCCTCGCCATCACGATCGCGCTCAGCCCGGCGCTGCTCGACAACACCCGGATGGCGATCCCGGGGGCCGTCTACGGCATCGTCATGTTCTTCACCGCGGCGGCCTTCGGCTACCTGGTCACCCGGCTCGGCACCCGGCCGGCCACCGTCGTGGACGAGTCCGCCCCCGCCTGAGCCGGCGTGACGGCGACGCTCGCGCGGGGCGCGGCCGGGGGCGTCCGGTCGGCCGCCTCGCCGCCGCCGTCGGCGCGGTCGGCGTCTCCCTACCCGAGGTCGACGACCACGTTCGCGGCGGCGACGCCGACCTCGCCGTCGTACTCGGCGCGGGCCGCGGCCCGCGCGGCGGCGTGCGCTGTCCCCGGCAGCACATGGGTCAGCAGCAGACGTCCCGCCCCGGCCGCTGCGGCCTGTCGGCCCGCCTCCCGTGCGCTCGACTGGAAGCCGACCGAGTCCTCCGGCACGTCGTGCAGGTAGCTCGCCTCGGCGACCAGCAGGTCGGCCGCCCGGGCGAGGTCGACGACGTCGGGGCTGGGGCCGCTGTCCCCGGTGTAGGCGAGGACCCGGCCGCCCACCGAGAGTCGTACGCCGGCGTTCGGCACCCAGTGCGGCAGCAGCCGGGTGTGCGCGTGGAACGGGCCGATGTCGAGGTCGTCGCCGGGGGTGAACTCGCGCAGTGCGTACGCGGCGTCCAGCATGCCCGGGCGGTCCAGCGCCAGCACGGCGTCCAGGGCGCCCGGTGGCGCGTACACGGGTAGGGGAGGGGGCGGGTCGTCGCGGAGGGTACGGGCCCGCAGCAGCGGGTTGAGGTCGGCGCAGTGGTCGGGGTGCCCGTGGCTGACGAACACGGCGTCGACCTGGTCGGCGGTGAGGTGTTCCAGGAGCCGGGGGAACACGGCGTAGCCGAGGTCGACGAGCAGCCGGAAGCCGTCGTGTTCGACCAGGTAGCCGCTGCACGCCTGGCCTGCCTCGGGCCAGGCCCCGCACCCACCGAGAACGGTGATCCGCATCCTCGCGACTGTACCGGCCGACCGGTAACCCGCGAGCCGCTTCGCGTCGCCGACGGCCGGCGCGCGTTCACGGCCGGTCGACGGCCCGCCACGCCGCGGTGAGCAGCGCCGCGTCCACGGCGTCGACCAGGTCGGGTGCGCCGAGGGCCAGGGCCGCGTCGAGCAGAGCGGCGCCGGCGGTGCGCCACGGGTCCAGCAGCACCTCGTCCTCCTCGTCGTCCTCCGTCTCGACGGTGAACGCGGCCGAGCCGGCGCACCGCCGCGCGCTGTCGACCACGCACGTCCAGAGCGCGACGAGGCCGAAGCCGATCGGCGAACCGCCCGGACCGGCGCCCGGGATCGCGAGCACACCGCTGTGGTCGTGGTCCTCGTAGGCCGCGCCGTCGGCCTGTCCGCGCAACCAGCGCTGCCAGGCGCGGCTGTAGGCGTCGTCGGCGGCCGGTGGGCGCGCGGCGGCCAGCGCGTGGGCGGCCGGTTCGGTGAGCAGCCGGGCGTGCTCCAGGACCTCGACGACCGCGTCGCCGTGCGGACCGTACAGCACCCCGGGCCGCAGTTCCTCCAGCACGTCCACGGCGAACGCGCGCGTGTAGCTCGCGTCGGCGGCCAGGTTCCGCGCGGCCCGGGCCAGGGCGTCCCGTTCCTCGTCGCTTCCGGGCGGGACGCTCCGGACGCGGAACAGCCGGCCGGGCCAGCGCCCCGCGAGGACGCGGTCCAGCCGGTGGTCGACCACGATCCACGGGGGATCCCAGGACGGTATCCGGACCCGTTCGCCTGCTCTGGCGTCCGCCATCGGTCCGGGCCGGTCCGCCACGACGTACACGAAACCCTCGACCACCACGGACGGCACCATAGCGCCCCGCGCGGCGGCGCGCGGGTTCCCTCGGGCTCATCTACGCCCGATGTATATACGCGAGGTATACACCCGGGGTACGGTGTCGGGCATGAGCGTCCCCATGACCCTTCTCGGCCTGCTCGAACGCGAGCCCAGCCACGGCTACGACCTGAAGCGCGACTACGACTCCTTCTTCAACCGAGGCAAGCCGCTGCCGTTCGGCCAGGTCTACGCGACCCTCGGCCGGCTGACCCGCGACGGCAAGATCGTGATCGGGGACGTCGAGCCCGGCGTGGGTCCCGACCGGAAGCGCTACGTCATCACCGAGCTCGGGGCGACCGAGTTCGAGTCGTGGCTGACCGAGCCCGTCGAGGCCGAGCCCAACCTGCAGACCGTGCTGTTCACCAAGGTCGTGCTGGCACTCATGCTCGACCGCCCGGCCGAGACCTACCTGGACACGCAGCGCGCCACCCACCTGCGGCGGATGACCGAGCTCACCGAGATCCGGCGCACCGGCAACCTCGTGGACACCATGCTCGCCGACCACGGCCTGTTCCACCTGGAGGCCGACCTGCACTGGATCGACACCACGGTCGCCCGGTTGGACGCCCTCCGAGAGATGGTGCGTCGGTGACCGGCGTCGAGGCCCGCGACGTCGCCCTGTCCTTCGGCGAGACGCCGGCCCTGCGCGGTGCGAACGTGTCGGTGGCCCCGGGCGAGATCGTCGCGGTCATGGGCCCGAGCGGCTCCGGCAAGTCCACCCTGCTGCACTGCCTGGCCGGGATCCTCGTCCCTGACAGCGGCGAGATCCACTTCGACGGTCGGCGCATCGACACGCTGAGCGAGACCCGGCGCAGCGCCCTGCGCCGCGACCACTTCGGGTTCGTCTTCCAGTTCGGGCAACTCGTGCCCGAGCTGACCGTGGAGGAGAACGTGGCGCTGCCGCTGCTGCTCGGCGGCGTCCGGCGGGCCGCCGCGCTCCGGGAGGCCCAACCGTGGTTCGACCGGCTCGGCCTCGCCGGCTTGCAGGGGCGGCGCTCCGGTGAGCTGTCCGGCGGGCAGGCTCAGCGGGTCGCGCTGGCCCGGGGCCTGGTCGCCCGGCCGGGCGTCCTGTTCGCCGACGAGCCGACCGGCGCACTCGACTCGCTCACCGGCGAGCAGGTCATGGACCTGCTCGTCACGGCGGCCCGGGAGCAGGGCACCACCGTCGTGCTCGTCACCCACGACGCCCGCGTCGCCGCCTACGCCGACCGCCAGGTCATCGTCCGCGACGGCACGGTGAACGCGCTGGTGCGCGCATGATCCGGTTCGCCCTGCGGTTGACCCTCTCCGGCGGCCGGGAGGCCGCCACCCGGCTCCTCGTCATCGCCACCGCGGTGGCGCTCGGCGTCGGCATGCTCCTCGCGACGCTCGCCGGCATGAACGCGGTCGACGCGCAGAACCAGCGCTACGGCTGGCTGAACACGGCCGCCGCCCCGGCCTCACCGGACCCGTCCGCCGACGGGTTGTGGTGGATGATCCGCGAGGACTTCCACAGTGGCCGGCCGATCGGGCGGGTCGAGGTCGGATCGTCTGGACCGGACGCGCCCGTCCCGCCCGGCATCCCGCGTCTGCCCGGGCCGGGGGAGTTCTACGTCTCGCCGGCCCTGGCCGACCTGCTGCGGGCCGCGCCCGCCGCCGAGCTCGGCGACCGGTTCCCCGGGCGCGAGGTCGGCACGATCGGTCCGGCCGCCCTGCCGTCCCCCGACTCCCTACTGATCGTCATCGGCCGCACCCCGGCCGACCTGGAACGGCTGGGCGCCCAGCGGGTCAGCCAGATCATGACGACCTCGCCGAGCGACTGCCGCAGCGGCTGCTACGTCGGGATCAATCGCGACGGCATGGCCCTCGTGCTCTCCGTCGTCGCCGTCGCGCTGCTCTTCCCGGTGCTCGTCTTCATCGGCACCGCGACGCGGCTGGCCGCCACCCGTCGGGAGCAGCGCTTCGCGGCCATGCGGCTGATCGGCGCCACACCACGGCAGATCACCGTCATCTCGGCGGTCGAGTCGACCGTGGCGGCGGCGGCCGGCACCCTGGCCGGGTTCGGCGTGTTCCTCGCCGTCCGGCCCGGCCTCGCCGCGATCCCGTTCACTGGCGAGCGGTTCTTCACCGCCGACCTGTCGCTCACCCTCGCCGACGTGCTGCTCGTGGCGGTCGGCATCCCGCTCGGCGCCGTCGTCGCGTCCTGGCTGGCCCTGCGGCGGGTGCAGATCTCACCGCTGGGTGTCAGCCGGCGGGTCACCCCGAAGCCGCCACGCGCCTGGCGGCTGGTCCCGCTCGTCGTCGGGGTCGCCGAGCTGACCTACTTCGTCGGCCGGCGACCGCCCACGACCAACGGCCAGCTCACCGCGTACCTCTCCGGGTTCCTGCTCATCCTCGTCGGGCTGTTGCTGGCCGGGCCGTGGCTGACCATGGTCACCGCGCGGCTGCTCGCCGCCCGGGCCGGTCGCCCGGCCACCCTCATCGCCGCACGACGCCTGTCGGACAACCCGCGGGCGGGGTTCCGCTCGGTCAGCGGACTGATCGTGGCGCTCTTCGTGACCAGCGTGGCGACCGGCACGATCACCACCTACATCGCCAACCGGGGGGAGCCGCCCACCGACTCGGTGGCCGCCACGTCGCTGTCGAAGTGGTTCCGGCCCGAGGACGGCCCGCCGCCGACGGCCGCGCAGATTCCCGCCGCGCTCGCGACGGTTCCCGGCGTCCGCAGCGTCACTCTGGTGCACCGCAACCCGGACCCGCACGGGTGGCAGGGCGTGATCACCTGCGCGGAGCTGGACCGCCTCCAGGTCTACGGCAGCTGCCCGCCGGGGGCGCGGGTGGCGAGCGTGACCGACGACCTCGTCGGCATGCGCGCGTTCGACCTCACCACCGACACGTACGTGTGGGAGGCCGCCGATCTCGACCCGGCCGACATCGACCGGCAGCCGATCCTGTCGGTGGTCGTCGACACCACCGACCGCGCCGCGTTCGAGCGGGCCCGGACGATCCTGGTCGACGCGTTCCCGACCGGCCGATTCCCGGCCAGCACCGCCGAGTGGGCGTCGAGCTCCGCGCGAGTGTTCACCCAGTTCCAGCAACTGGCCAACGTGGTCACGCTGGCCAGCCTGCCGATCGCCGGGTGCAGCCTGGCGATGAGCGTGGCCGGTGGGCTCAGCGACCGACGCCGGCCGTTCAGCCTGCTGCGGCTCACCGGCGTGCGGCTACGCACCCTGCGCCGCGTGGTCGCGCTGGAGACCGTCGCGCCGCTGCTGCTCGTGGCGGCGGTGGCGATCGCGATGGGATTCCTCGCCGCGCACCTGTTCCTGCGGGCGCAACTGGGCTACCCGCTGCTGGCTCCCGGCCCGTCCTACTACCTCCTGGTCGCCGGCGGGCTGCTGGCGTCGCTGGGCATCGTCGCCTCGACGCTGCCGCTGCTGCGCCGGGTCACCGGGCCGGAGTCGGCGCGCAACGAGTAGGTCGTCCTCCGGCACGCGGGCCGAGCCGGCGTCACAGGTCCGCGCAGCCGGCCTCGTCCGGCAGCAGCGGCCGGGGCGTGACCTGCCACAGCCGGTCGCCGTCGCGCCAGGGCGTGGCGGCGCCGGCGGTGGCCGCCTCCCGCCGCACGGCGTCGAGGTCGGCGCCGCGCAGCACCAGGCAGGTCGAGCCGGCCGACGTGCCGCCGAGGGGCTCGCCGGTCAACGCCGGCAACGGCCAGGGCCGGGCCGGCTGCGGAGAGTCGACCGGCGTCGCGATGACCGCGACCGCGGTCGGCTCGTAGGGCACCGGCGGGCCGTCGGCGTAGCCGGCCAGCGCCGTCCGCAGCCGGGCGAGCGCCGGGTCGGCCCGGTCGACGGTGACGGCCCGCGGCCCGGTGGCCGTGCCGACGACCACCCGCGTGACGGGTCCGTCGGGATCACCGCCCGCCGCCCCGTCCGGCAGCGCGACCGCGCGGCGGAGCAGGTCGCGTACGTCCTCGCGGGGCACCCGGTCCTCCCGCAGCTGGGGCCAGTGGTCGGCGGGGCCCACGGGCACGCTGATCAGCCGCCCGTCGCCGAAGAGCGAGAAGCTCGGCGGCAGGGCCGCGGTCCCGCCGGGCGGGAGCAGGCCGGGCAGGTCGGTCAGCCGCAGCACCAGCGCGTCGGCCCCGGCCGGCGGCTCCGGCCCGTCGTCCCTCGGGCCGGCGCAGCCGACGACCGCCGCCAGCCCGACCAGCACGGCCAGCCGGGCCGCTCTCCCGCCTCGGTGCATGTCGCCTCCCACGTCGGACGTACCTCCGTCGGACGCCGGGGCGGCGCCACTGGTTCCGCCCGAACCGGGACGGATGGTGAGGACCGGGCCGGCCGGGCCTCGACGCGCGCTCGGACACGGCCGCGGGCGCGCGGCGGTCCGGAGGCGCCGTGGTGGGCGCCCCCGGACCGGTCGTGCCGCGGACTCCGGTCGTCAGGACCGGGTGAGGGTGTAGTTGCCCGAGCCCGACTTGTTGATCACCACGACGCCGTACCAGGCGGAGCGGACCGGGGTGACGGTGACCGTCTCGGTCGCCCCGGCGCCGCCGCTCGTGGCGGACGCCACCGCACCGGACCGGGTGCGGATCCAGGTCGCCGCGTTGGCCGGGTCGCTGTCCAGGACGAACAGCTCGGCGTCCTGCCCGACGTTCGTGGCCGCCACCGAGATGGTGACCGGCACCCCGGCGGTCAGGTACGCGTCCCGCACGGTGACCACGTTGTTCGTGCCCATCGTGACCGTGCTGGCGCCGGCGTTCAGCACCGCCGAGCCCTGCGCCAGCTCGACCCGGTAACCACCTCCGCCGGACCAGTTGGTCACCCGCGGGTAGTAGTCACCCAGCGCCCGTCGGTTGGAGTCCACCGCGACGAAGTCCACGGCCGTGCCGCCCCACGCGCTGCCGGACAGGTAGGCGCCCTGCGCGCGGTCGTCGTAGAGCTGCAGGTCGAGGTCGCCCGAGTTGGGCTTGAGCGCCACGACCGACCAGTACGGCGACGACGTCGAGTAGCCGAAGTTGTGCGGCGGCGTCGGGGTCGGCCGGGTCAGCGGGGCGTAGTTGCCCAGCGGGTCCCGGAACTGGTAGTCGATGGTGTTCTGGTAGACCGAGGCGCGGGCGCCGGAGTCGGCCACGTTGAAGCCGTCGGCGGCCCGGTCGTTCCAGAAGGCCGCGAAGGTCGCCGAGTTGTGCAGGCGGGACGTGGTCCAGATGTTGAACGGGCCCTCGCCGTACCGGTCCCAGGTGCCCTCGTTGGCCGAGTCGGTGATGTCGATCAGCGCGGCGGCGACCCGGCCCTCGGTGGTGTCACCCTCGCCCCAGCCGTTGCCCCAGGTCGCGTTCTCCAGGTTCAGTGACGCACCGCTCGGCCAGCGGAAGAACGGGTCGTTGTAGACGGTCGCCGGGAACCACTCCGCCCAGCCCTCGGTCCAGGCGCAGCCCGCCGAGCTGGCGCCGGTGACGCTGTGCGGGTTGCAGTTCGGCGCGGACGGGTAGTTGTCGTTGTACAGGTCGTCCATCACCGCGTGGCCGATCTCGTGCACCACCGTCGTCGGCGCGTTCGGGTCGTCGGCGGCCAGGTGGACCTGGTTGCTGCCCAGGTTGTAGTAGGTGCCGTCGGTCGAGTCCGGCGCCCAGTTGATGACCACCTGGCGGCAGCTCGCGTCGTCCTGGTCCCAGCACAGGTTGTTCGGCTTCGGCACCCACAGCCAGGCGTCGTTGGCCGAGTCGTACGCGTGCAGGCCGCGCTGCAACGCCCCGTCGGCGGCGGTGAGCGAGCCCAGGTTCAGCGTGCTGCCGGTGGGCACGTCGTTGGTCGTGCCGGTGGTGAACGTCAGCGGGTTCCCGCCGCGCTGCACCCGCCACAGGTTGTTCGACGTGACGAAGCGGACGTAGATGTCGGCGTTGCCGCTGTCCGGGAAGCTCTCGGACTTCGAGTCGAAGCAGATGTCGTAGTTACCGGCGCCGTCGGTCACCCCGGTGGCGAGCAGGGAGTCGCCGAACACGTCGTCGTCCCACACCTGCACCTGCATGTTCATCTGGTTGTGCCAGCCGCCGTTCTGGTCCTGGAAGCTCCAGTTGCCGGCGACCCGCGTGTCACACGCCGCCTGCGGACCGACCACGGACAGCCCCTTGGCCTTCGCCTCCGCGCGGGCCTCGCCGGCCACGTTCTGCGCGCCGACGCTCTTCGGCGTCTGCCCCGCCGACCGTGGCACCCGGGACGAGGTGGGCACGCGCGCGGTGGTGTTGTCCCCCGCGGCGGCCGCGTGCCCGAGCCGGGACAGCCCGGCCTTCTCGCCGATGGTCAGGAAGACGTCGTCCTGGCCGGCCTGGACGTCCGCGCCGTAGGGTGCGGTCGCGCGCGCCTGGATCTGCACCGGGCCGGGCTTGACCGCACGCACCACACCGGTGAACGCGACGTCCTCGCCGGCGCGCAGGGCGCGGGTCGTCCGGGCGACGGACACCGTGCCGGCCCGCTCCGGCTGGACGCTGCGCTGTGTCTGGACACCCAGCTCACCGGGCGCGCGCACCCACTCCATCTCGGCGGGCAGGGTGACGCTGATGTCGCTCGGCCCGATCTTGCCCTGGCCGCGTACGGTGACCCGCAGCGTGGCGGTCTCACCCACGGCGGGCGTGCGGTCGAGCTTGGCCTCGACGCCCAGGCAGCTCACGGCCTCGTCCTTCGGGCTCTTGCCCGCCGACGGGCGCAGCCCGCACGTCTCGCCCCGGGCGAGCTGGTAGGCGGGCGTGGTGCGAGCCTTGGCGGCCTCGCCCGGCTCCGCCGCGTACGCCGGCGTGGCGCCCCCCGCGAGTGCCACCACGAGGCCCGTGAGAACGGCGACCGCCGATCTCGTGGGCCCGGTGGCCTTCGTAACGAACATTGATGTTCCTCCCCCCAATGTCGGGTCATTCCTTTCGACCCTCGTGTGGATCGGGCCGCGATTCGGGCCCCGGGGAGAGCATCCGTATTCCGCGTCGTTCGACAAAGCCTTTGACCGGTTGGCGACAGGCGCGGTCGGGTGTATTCGAGCTCGCCGGAAGGACGCCCGCGGGCAGGTCGTCGCGGTTCCGTCGGGCCAGGTCGTGGCGGGTGGTGACGGCTAGCCGACGCGGCGGCGGGATTGTCGTTTCCTGGACACGTATGCGTCGACTTCACGGCAGCCGTCGCGTGACGTTTCGGCCGAGCGCCGACCGCGTATTAGACGGCGGAATTCCTGTCAATTCCCGGTCGCGGGAAATGCGCGTCAAGGCAATGCGACGACGGCCGGTGTTCACCCTGCCCGGAGCTGTCGCCGGATGGTTACCGGGGCGAGTCGTTCTCCCATTCCCGGGCGCCGGGGCGTTCGATCCGGTGGGGCGCGCCGCGGACGAGGTCGTCGTGGACACGCCAACGGGCGGCGGTGAGGGACTGACGCGCCACCTCGTCGCCGCGTTCGACGCGCTCGCGCAGCCGCCGCAGGGCGATGCGCCGGTTGAGGGCGTACTGCCGCTCGGTGTCGACCACGACGACGAGCCCGGACGGCCGGTGCGTGGCCCGCACCGCCGTGCTGGCCTTGTTCCGGTGCTGACCGCCCGGCCCGCCCGTGCGGCAGGCGACGACGTCCACGTCCTCGTCGCGGAAGGCCGTGACGGGGGAGTCCACCTGACACCGGCGGGCGACGACGTACCAGTTCTTCCGGCCCGTGCCTGCCCGGTACGGGCTGGGCGCCTGCCAGCACAGGGTGCCGGACCACGCGTCGGCGAACCGGTCGGCGTCGCCGCCGCGGAGCAGCAGCAACACCGACCGGTAGGTGCCGGCCCGGTCGCCGGGGACCGACTCGACCCGGTCGACGCTCACCCCCCGCCGACGGGCATCGGTCTCCAGCCGGCGCAGCAGCCGCGCCACCGCCCAGGCGCACTCCCGCGGTCCGCGTCCCGCGGACAGGAACAGGTGGACGCTCACCGGCGACTCCGCCCGCGACGGTCGTCCCGGCGCTGCGGGCGGGCCGCGGACCCGACGTCGGGGGTCTTGTAGGTCACGAGGGGGACGGTGGTGGCCACCGGCGTCGCCAACCCGTGGCTCTCCAGGTCGGCGACCACCTGCTCGATGCGTTTGTAGGCCGTGGGCGCCTCCTCGAACAGCAGTTGGCGGTCGCCGCACACCACCACCGAACCCACCGGCGTGCGGCGCAGCTCCTCGACGGTGTGCTTGGCCCGACCCCGGCGCAGGGCGTCGGCGCGGGACATCTTGCGGCCCGCGCCGTGCGCCACCGAGTGGTTGGCGTCGGGGCCGGCATGGCCCGTCACCAGATAGGACGGGGTGCCCCGGGTGCCGGCGACGAGCACGTCACGGCCGTCGCCGGGGGCCGCCCCCTTACGGTGCAGGTAGGTCCCGTCCCGAACCTCCACCAGGTTGTGGCACTCGTCGACGATCGGCTCGGCGGGCTCGAACCCCAGCGCGTACGCGACCCGGGCCGCCAACAGTCGCCGGTTGAGCGCACCCCACCGGACGGCGTCGTCGTGCCGAGCCAGGTAGGCGGCCGGGTCGGGGGCGGGACCGGCCCCGTGGACCTCGGTGTGCGCCCGCAGGATCCGCTCACCCAGCCCACGGGAGCCGCTGTGGACGATGAGCACCAGGTCGCCGACGTCCAACCCGAGGCGGCGCGCGTGCTCCGCGGCGAAGACCGTCCCGACCCGCGACAACTCGACGAAGTGGTTGCCGCGGCCGACGGTGCCGAGCCCGTCGAGGTGACCCGCCGGCACGTCACCCGTCAGCACCGACCAGGCCGGGTCGTCGGCGTCCCGCACCGGGTCCAGCGGGCTATCCAGATCGGGGAACCGGCCGGCGAGCTTCTCGGGGACCGCCCGGCGCAGCCGCACCGGGAACACGGCGATGCCGCACCCGATGTCGGAGCCCACCAGGAACGGGTACAGCACGGTCGACGACATGGCTGCCCCGATGGGCGCGCCCTTGCCCGGATGCAGGTCCGGCATGGCGGCGACGTGGACCATCCCGTCGAGCGCGGCCACCTGACGGCACTGCGCGAGGGCGTCGGACTCGATCCAACTGGTGGGGGAGGCGAACACGGTGAGGGTGGCCGGCGTGGACTCACGCCGAAGGGAAGGTACGGACACAGACGCTCGCATTTCGCGGAGAGGGAGGGACGGACGGCGCGACGGCCCCGCGCGGTGGCGGTGGCTCGGTCGCGATACGGGGGTGGCGATCCGTCAGAACGTCATGGCCCCACCTTCCCGGAGCCCCGGCCCGACGGCAACCGACTTTTCGCCGCCGGTGGCACCTCGACGGGCCCTCCGCTCGCGGAGGACGTCGCCGGGATCGGCGGCGGTCACACGCCGGCGCTGCCTCGGCGGGTTCGGCGGCCGTCGCCCGCCGGTGGTAGAAAGGCACGGTGGCGTCGCCGAACGTGGACCTGACGGGCAGCGTCCGTGCCCTGGTCGAGGAAGCCCTGCCGGTCCTCTTGCCCGGAGCGCGCCTCGCGCCCGACAGCGACGAGATCATCGTCCCGGTGCCCGGCGGTCGGGCCCGGGTCTCGCTGGTCCCGCTGCTCCGCCAGTGCGCCGACCGGCCCCGCCCGGCGTGGCCGGAGCTGCTGGCCGACTGGGTCGCCGCGATCCGCCGCCAGCTGCCCGACGAGGTCTCCCCTCAGCTCGGGCCGACCGACGTCGCGCAGCTGCGGCTGCGGCTGACCCCGGAGGCGGCGACCGCCGAGGCCGACGACTACCTCGCGATGCCGTTCGGCGGGCACTTCACCGCCGTGGTGGTGGTCAACCGGCCCGACCGGCTGGACCGGCTGACCGTCGCCCAGGCCGCCGCGCTGGGCGTCGACCCGACCGAGCTGGTCCGGCTCGCCGTCCGACAGACCGTGCAGCGGGAACTGGCCGACCTCGACGTCCGCGACCACACGCTGCCCAACGGGGCGTCGGTCCGGCTGCTCGCCGCCGACGGCAACCCCTTCGTCACGACCACGCTCATGTCGCTCAGGCGTTTCCTGCCGGCCGCCGGCACCGACGCCGGCTCCCACGCCGCCGGCTCCGGTGTCGTCGCCGACCACGGCGCGTTGGTCGCCGCGCCCCGCTACAGCGCGGTCATGCTGCACCGGGTGGACGCCCGGGTGCTCGACACCGCGGTGGCGATCGACCGGGTGGCCCGGTCGATGTTCGTCGCCGCCTCCGACCCGTGCACCGACCGGCTCTTCTGGTGGTACGGCAACGAGTTCCACCCGGTACGCGTCGTGCCGGGGGAGGCCGGTGGCCCCGCCCAGGTGCGCGTGCCCGAGGCCTTGGCGGCGGTGGTGGCGCGGCTCGGCGGGTGACCGCCGTGACGGGCTCCGCGGGCGGACCCTAGGGGGTGGTCACCGCGTCGAGCTTCTGCGCGGCGAGCGCCTGGTCACGCTGGTCGGTCAGGAACCGCAGCGCCGCGTCGCGTTCGCCCTCGTGCCACGCGGCGACCAGGCGCTCGTAGAACGCCGCCTGGTCGGTCGACTGTCGGGCGCCCTTGCCGGAGCTCTCGGCGGCCCGCCCGTGGGACAGGTCGGCGAGCTGCCGGGCCGGGTCCACGGGTGAGGCGCTGCCGGTGACCACCCGCCAGCCCGGCACCTGGTGCCAGTGCGTGCGTCGCTTCGCCGGCACCTGGGCGTAGTCGCGCTCGGCGACGTCGGCGAGCCGCTCCGCCGGCCAACCGTCGAGCTTCGACAGGCCGGTGTCGAGCACGAACCGCCGGGTCTGGTCGGCGGCCTCGTCGGCGAGGAGGTCCACCGTGCGGGGACCCGACCGGACCTCGTCCATCCGGACGCCGTACGTCATGATCCAGCTGGTGAACGGCGCCACGAGGGGCTGCACCGCCGCGGAGAGCCAGCCCTGCGGCCGGGTGGGGGAGCCGGAGTAGCCGATCCAGGCCAGGGCCCAGTCGACGGGCTCCCGCGCCAGCACCGTGCCGAGGCCGCTCCCGCGAAGGGACCACTCGCCCGGCAGGTCGGGCCGCAGCTCGGTCAGGATCTGCCGCCACCGCCGTGCCTTGTCAGCAGACGACATGGGAACCTTTCGCAGCGTACGGGGCCGAGGGCCCGGTCAGTCTATCCACCCAGCGGCCGCTGGGTCGGGCGGATCTCCGTCGGCGGCTCGGGCAGGTCGAGCCCGTCGGTGACCTTCTTCGACCACCAGTTCTCGATGCCGGTCTTCAGGCCGGTCTTGAGGTCGTACGCGTGCGCGACCTCCCAGTCCAGCTCGTCGGTGACCGGGTCCTTGACCTGCCGCTCAAGGATGACGTCCGGCCGGAAGTCCTGGTCCTTCACCCGTGGGGTCTCCACGCCCTGGCTGTCGTAGCCGACCTCGGTACGCAGTCGGAAGCCGGTGTCCTCGGGCAGCAACGTGTCCGCCTCGGAGTCGATCGAGTTGGCGAAGTGGCGGTGCGCCTCCGTGCCCAGGGCCGTGCGCTCCACGATGGTGTCCGCCACGTCCTCGGGGTAGCCCTTCGCGATGAGCTCCTCGCGCTGGCGCTGGTAGCCCTCCCGTTGCAGCAGCGTGTCCTTGTTCTGGTCGACGTAGTCCCACGACTCGTCGGCCATCTCCTGCAGTTGGTCGGCGATGTGCCGGCGCGCGTTCTTGATCTCCTCGAGGGTCTGCGGGTCCTTCTTGTCCAGCGTGGGGTCGTTCTGCGGGGGTCGGGTCTCGGCGTCGCCACCCTGGCCGTCGCCGGACCTGCCGTCGCGGGTGCCCGCCCCGCCGGGACGCCCGTCCGCCGCGGCTTCGGCGACGGCCCGGTGGGTCTCGGCGATGGTGGTGGACCGGCCGTTGTTCCGGCCCCGCTGGCGGGGGACCCCGGTGCCGTCGCCGTCGCCGCCGTCCCCACCGTCGCCGTGCGGTCCCTTGGGTTTGGCCACGTCCCCCTCCGCTCAGCCGTTGATGAGCTTGGCGAGGTTGGTCAAGCTGGTCACGAGCGAGGAGGTGTAGCTCAGGATCCGGCCGGCCCACTTGACCACGGCTGCGACGATCTGCGCCGCGATCACCGGAATGGTGACCACGAAGATCGCCTCGACCGCCCAGACGACCACGCGGGCGACCAGGTCCGCGATGAGGTCACGGACGATGTCGCGGGTGAAGGCGACGAGGTTGCCGGCGGCCTCGGTGGCCGCGGCCATGGCGACGGCCGCGACGCCGAGACCGGCGATGGCGTCGACGTTGTTCACCATCAGCGACTGGTACGCCTCAGCGGCTCGCCCCTGCCAGTCGGGCAGGTCACCGGCCAGGTGCGTCTGCAGGTCGGTCGCCATCCCTTGCAGGTGGGCGGCCATGTTGTCCCAGGTGGCGGCGTGTGCGGCGACGACATCGGGCATGCCGGTCAGCCAGTCGAGCATCTCGCGCAGCGGCTCGAAGTATTCCATCGCCCAGCCGAGGCCGTTGGCCAGCAGCGCGCTGAACGGGTCCATCACCGTCGCTACGACGTCCAACCCGAAGGCCGCACCGGCGAGCAGGTCGTCCACCCAACCCTCGCTGCGGATCGCGTCCACGACCCCTTCGGCGCCGTCGGCCAGCGACGAGCCGGTCCACACCTCACGGGTGGAACGGACATCGGCGACCAGTGATTCGTCGGTCATGCGCCTCCCCCCGGTAGCGCGGAACCAGCGGAACCTCGACCGCCTCCCAGGGAACCCCGCGAGCGGCGTCGATTGTAGAACACGCATTCACGTACGTGGGCGCCGCGGCCGCCGCCGGCGGCGGCGCACGCGGAAATTCGCTGGCGGTGGCTCGTTAGGGTCACCCTCATGCGTCGATTGATCCCTGTCCTCTGTGTCGCCCTCGCCGCCGGCCTCGTCGCCGGCTGCGGCACCACGTCCCGGGAGAGCGGAGGGGCCTCGTCCGCGTCCGCGACGTCCGTGCCCGATCCCGTCACCACCGTCCGGCAGGGCATGGACCGCAGCCTCGCCGGCACCCTCACCATGGACGCCTCGGTGAAAGCCGGCAATCAGGTGATCACCCTGAGTGGGGAGATGGACCCCGCCGCCCGGGTGCTCCTCGTCACCGGCGACGTGTCCGAGCCGGTCGAGGCTCGGCTGATCGGCGATACCGCGTACATCAAGATGGACTCGCTCGACGGCGACAAGCCGTGGATGAAGCTGGATCTGACGAAGCTGCCGCCGGGCAGTTCCCTGCGGCAGTCCTTCGACTTCACGTCCCAGACGGGCATCGTGGGTGGCATCGTCTCCGCCGAGGCGACGGGGCAGGGCCGGTACCGGGGGATCGCCGACCTGGGCAAGGCGGCCGAGGCGGCGAGCACCGAAGCCGGCATGCGGCAGGGCATCGAGTCGTCCGCGAAGCTGGCGAAGGACCCCTCGGCCATTCCGTTCGAGGCCGTGGTCGACGCGGAGGGTCGGCTGACCGCGCTGTCGTACACGATCGCCACCAAGACCCTCGGGGACATCGTCACGGAGATGACGATGAGCGGCTTCGGCGAGCCGGTCCGGGTCAGCCCGCCGCCGGCCGACGACACCGAGGAGCCCGACGAGGCGATGTACGCGTTCTTCTGACCGGCGGTTCCTGCCTGAGTTCATGCGGTGGCTGGCCCGTGCCGCGGGCGCGGACCAGCCACCGCATCGATCGAAACAGATTGGGAACGTGGTACGGCGCGCAGCCGTAACGAACTCCTTACAGACTCGGCGTCCCACAAGATCCTGAGGGGGACGTCAATGAACCAGCATGAGCAGCCCTGGGTCAGTCGACGCGGATTCCTGCGGGCCGTCGGGGTGAGCGGCGGCGCCGGTGCGATGCTCGCCACGATGGGCGCGCTGGGGTTGGCGCCCACGGCCGCCGCGGCGGCTCCGCCCTTCCGGGCCCCGACCCGCTCCGACTTCTCTCTCACCGGCCGTTCCGGCGCCCGGGTCGTCATCCTCGGTGGCGGCGTCGCCGGCCTGGCGGTGGCGTACGAGTTGGGCAAGGCCGGCTACGACTGCACGGTGCTGGAGGCTCGGGCGCGCGCCGGTGGGCGGAACCTGACGATCCGGGGTGGGTCCGTCGAGACCGACCTGGACGGCCACATGCAACGGGCGGGGTTCTCCGACGGGGTCTACCTGAACGCGGGTCCCGGCCGGATCGCCCAGTGGATGGTCACGATGGACTACTGCCGTGAACTGGGTGTGCCCGTCGAGGTCTTCACCAACGCCAACGCCGACGCGCTCATCTACAACGAGTCGGCGGGGATGTCCGCCCCGGTGCGTTATCGCACGGCCAAGGCCGACGTCTACGGCTACGTGTCGGAGTTGCTGGCCAAGGCCACCGACCAGGGCGCGCTGGACGGTCGGCTCACCGCCACCGACAAGGAGCGGCTGCTGAGCTTTCTGCAGGGCTTCGGCGCGATCGGGGGGCGGACCGCCGGGTGGGCGTACGCGGGGACGACGCGGCGCGGCTTCGCCAGCTATCCGGGGGCGGGCAACGACGCGGGGGAGCCGTTGGGCGCCCTGCCCGCCCTGTCGGACGTCTTCGCGAGCAACGTCGGGCGCTACTTCTCCTTCGAGCTCGGCTACGACCAGGCGATGCTGATGTTCCAGCCCGTCGGGGGGATGGACCAGATCCCGATGGCGCTCGCCCGCGCGGTCGGGCAGCACCGCATCCGGCTGAGGGCCGAGGTCACCGACGTCACCGACCGAGGGCGCGAGGTGGAGGTGACGTATCGGCAGGGTGGCCGGGAGCGGCTGGTCCGGGCCGACTACTGCGTCGCCACGTTGCCGCCGCACCTGATGGCCCGGGTGCCGCACAACCTCGGCGGTGACGTGACCGCCGCACTGCGCGGCTTCGGGGTCAGCGCGGCCGGCAAGATCGGCTTGGAGTACCACAGCCGGTGGTGGGAGACGGACCAGCGCATCTACGGCGGCATCACCGAGACGGACCTGGACCTGGCGCACGTCTGGTATCCGTCGTACGGCTACCACGGGCGGCGGGGGCTCATCGTCGGCTACTACAACACCGGCGCCAACGCCCGGGCGTACAGCGCGCTGCCCCCCGCGCAGCGGCAGGAGCGGGCGGTCACCCAGGGGGTGAAGATCCATGGTCCGAAGTACCGCAGCGAGTTGGTGACGTCGTACTCGCAGGCCTGGGACCGGACCCGCTACCTGGAGGGCGCCTGGACCTCGCCGCCGTGGGGGTCGGCCGGCTACGACCTCCTGCTGCGCCCGGCCGGGCGGGTCTACTTCGCCGGTGACTGGCTCAGCCACGAGGTGGCCTGGCAGCACGGCGCCTTCGTGTCGGCGCGCACGGTGGTGACCGCGCTGCACCAGCGGGTGATGGCGGGCTGATCCGGCGCGTCCGCCGGGCCCGGCCGCGAACCCGCGTCGGGTCGGCGGGCGGCATACCGCCGGTGGTACGACCCAGAGCGTATGGCTATTTATCCACAGGCATCAATATGCTGACCGCATTCGTGAATCAGGTGCGCTCACGAGGCGTACCGGCCTGATGCGGAGGAACGTATGGTTCGCTGGCGCACCCTCACCGGCCTGTTGGCCGCCGCCCTGGCCGCGGTGACCGCGGGCAGCCTCACCCTCACGGTGCCGGCCGCCGCCGCGGACGGCGGCACCATGACGCCGTACGTCGTGGGCGGCACCCGCGCCGCCCAGGGTGAGTTCCCGTTCATGGTCCGGCTCTCCATGGGCTGCGGCGGGTCCCTCTACAGCCCCCGGCTCGTGCTCACCGCCGCCCACTGCGTCGGTGCCACCGGCAACAACACCAGCATCACGGCGACCCTCGGCGTGGTCGACCTCCAGTCGTCGAGCCGGATCAGCATCCGATCGAACTACGTCTACCGGGCCCCCGGCTACAACGGCAACGGCAAGGACTGGGCGCTGATCCGGCTGGCGACTCCCGTCACCAACCTGAGCACGCTGAAGATCGCCAACACGACCGCGTACGACAACGGCACCTTCACCGTCGCCGGCTGGGGAGCGGCCCGCGAGGGCGGCCCGCAGCAGCGGTACCTGCTCAAGGCCACCGTGCCGTTCGTCAGCGACGCCACCTGCGACGCCAACTACGGCGGGGACGTGATCCCCGCCGAGGAGATCTGCGCCGGCTACACCAGCGGCGGTGTCGACACCTGCCAGGGCGACTCGGGTGGCCCGATGTTCCGCCGTGACGCCAACAACGCCTGGATTCAGGTCGGCATCGTCAGCTGGGGCTACGGCTGCGCCCGCCCCAACTACCCGGGCGTCTACACCCAGGTCAGCTACTTCGCCTCGGCGATCGCCTCCGCCGCCGCCAGCCTCGGCGGCTGACCGTACGACCGCACGGGCGGCCCGGCTGGTCACCAGCCGGGCCGTCCTCGCGCGACGGGTCCGGGCGGGCCGCCGAACGCCGGCCGATGGTCCTCGACCCCGGCCCGCTGACGCCCTGGCTGCCCGACGCCACCTGAGCACGCGCGTCGGCCGGTCGCCGTCCGGCCGGTCGCGGCCCGCGGGTCAGGCGGTCCCCGCCAGGCCGCGCAGGCCCACCAGGCCGTCCACGGCGACGCGGCCCAGCTCCCGGCCGGAGGCGACGTCGCGCCAGCTCACCGCGCCCGGCTGGCCGACGTACAGGCGGGCGCCGTCGGGGCTGAGCAGCAGACCGGTGACGCGTTCGCGCATCGACCACTCGCCGACCACCCGCAGGCCGGCGACATCGACCGTACGCACGGTCGGGCCGGCGCCGAGGAAGAGGCGCGTGCCGTCGGTGGCCGCGTACGCGACGCCGGCGCCGGCCGCCACGGTGGCCGTGCGGAGCACGGTGAGCTGCTCGGTGGAGATCTCCGCGACGGTGCCGGAGGCCACGTCGGCGACGAAGAGGCCGCGCCCGTCCGGGCCGACGGCGATGGCGTGGCAGCTCGCCGGCCCGGCGCCGAACGGGTGCGGCAGGTCGACGCAGTACGCCCACCGGTCACCGAGGTGCAGCGTGTGGACGAACGCGTGGACGTTGCCCGGCCGTCCACTGACCAGGTCCCGGGTGTGCCGGTGGTCGGCCTGGTGGGTGTAGAGCGTGTACAGGGTGCTCCGGTCCGGCGCGAGCACGGCCTGGCGTCCGTCGCCGCGCATCTCCTCCTCGGCGCCGGGCGGGACGGCCGACTTGGCGCGGGTCTGGAGCGGGCCGGGCGTGCCGGTGGCGAGGTCCACGACGCGGACCCGGTACCGGTCCGGCCGTGCCGGTGGCAGCCAGTCGATGACGAACAGCCCGGTGCCGTCCCGGGTGAACGCCTCCGGCACGACGTTGCCCGGCAACCGCAGCCGGTGGCGTACGCCGCCGAGGTCGGCGACGAGGACCGGGGTGGCCGTCCGCCCCGGTGGGCGTCCCTCGGTCACGCCGACCGCGTCCGGGGTGAGCGCCACCAGCAGACCGTTGGCCGAGACGGCCTGCG
The DNA here is from genome assembly GCF_044466625.1 of Micromonospora sp. NPDC049366. Lineage (NCBI taxonomy): Bacteria > Bacillati > Actinomycetota > Actinomycetes > Micromonosporales > Micromonosporaceae > Micromonospora > Micromonospora sp. NPDC049366. The sequence goes on along the minus strand of NZ_JBITMV010000017.1, from coordinate 24,817 downwards.
GCGCCCACCGGCCCGGCAGCGTGACCCGCGGCGACGCCCCGCCGGTGGCCGCGTCGACCCGGAACAACGCCGTGTCGGCGGCGCCCGGTTCCGTGCCGTAGATCATCCGCCCGTCGGCGGTGGCGAGCGAGTGGGGCAGCGCCAGCCGCTCGCCGCCGCGCAGCACGCCCAGCCCGTCGGTCAGCTCCACGAGCAGCGGATCGGGCACGGCCACGGCACGGGCGCCGCTCGGTCGCCCCCCGGTGTCACAGCCGGCCAGCGCCGCGGCGCCGCCGCCGGCCAGCACGGTCAGGATGGTGCGCCGCGAGAGCACGGTCCTCGTCATCATGTCCGGGTGACACCGCCAGCACCGCCGAGGTTCCGTCGGGCGGCCAGTGGAACCCGGCGGCCGCGGGCGGTGTCATGAGGGTGATCCCACCGGAGGTTCCACTGGACGACGACGAGTTCGTCACCCGCGCCCAGGCCGGTGACCGGGAGGCGTACGACGTCCTGGTCGCCCGACACACCGCGTCCGCGTACCGGACGGCGGTGCTGCTCGGCGCGGGCCCGGACGCGGAGGACGTCATCCAGGAGGCGTTCGTGAAGGGCTACCGCAACCTCGCCCGCTACCGGGCCGAGTCGTCCTTCCGCGCCTGGCTGCTCGCGATCGTGGCGAACGAGACCCGCAACCTGCACCGCTCGCGGGACCGCCGCGACGGGCTGGTCCTGCGGGCCGCCGCCGCAGATCCGCACGCGGAGGTCACCGGCGACGGCGCGGTCGGCGCGGTGCTGGCCGCCGAGCGCCGAGCCCTGCTGGTGGACGCGCTGCGCCGGCTGCCGGTGAAGGACCGCGAGGTGATCGTGTGCCGCTTCTTCCTCGACCTCAGCGAGGACGAGACGGTGGCGATGCTGGGGTGGCCCCGGGGCACGGTGAAGTCGCGGACGTCCCGGGCGCTGGCGAAGCTGCGGGGCCTGCTCGACCGCCAGGAGGTCCATCATGGATGACCTGGAGCGGGAGCTACGGGACCTGTCGACGTGGTTGGAGACACCGGATCCGCCCGACGTCATCGCCCGCGTACGCGAGCGGATCGCCGCGCCACCACGGCGACGCCGCCGGTGGCGCTACTACCTAGCCGCCGCCCTCGTCGCGCTGGGGGTCGCGGTGCTGCCGCCGGGTCGGGCCGCGCTCGCCGACGCGGTGGCGGGCCTGCTGCGCTTCGCGGGCGTCACGATCGCGGTCTCGCCCACGTCACCGCCGCCCCCCGGTACGCCCGCTCCGCTGCCGTCGCAGCTCGCGGTCGACCTGAACGAGGCGGCGCGGAAGGTGCGCTTCCCCGTCCGCGTCCCGACCCGGCTGGGTCCACCCGAGCGGGTCCTCGTGGCCGACCCCGACCCGGTGGGCTCCTACCGGGTCGCCACGCTGCTCTACCGCGGCGGGGCGTTGCGGGTCGACGCGTTCGACGGTCACCTCGACCCGGTCTTCCAGAAGCAGGCCAGCGGGCCGGGGGTCGAGTGGGTGCAGGTCGACGGCGGCTTCGCCGTCTGGGTCGCCGGCCCGCACACCGTCACCTACGTCGACCCCACCGGCGAGGTACGCGTCGAGACCGCGCGGCTCGCCGCGTCGACCCTGATCTGGTCGCGCGCCGACGTCACCTATCGGATCGAGGGTGACCTCACCCAGGCCGAGGCGATCGAGATCGCCGGCTCGCTGCGGTGACCGGAGTCAGGGGTTCGGTGCCGGCCGTCGGGCATGATCAGCGGCGCACGCGACGCGAGCACTCACCGTCGTGGTCGGCGGGCAGAAGACAGCGCCTCCCACCCGGCATGCGCAGGTCGCAGAAGACCCGATGACGCAGGAACTGCTGGTCCTCCTCGGAGACCGTCATCTCGCCGGGATCCATCATGGGCAGCACCGTGATCCAGCGACCGACCACGCGGGCCAGGCGTTGCGCCGCGCGGAGACCGGCGGCGACCAGCGGAAGATGGATCACGAAGCGTTCAGGCATGGTTCGTACCCCTGCCGGTGCCGGCATTGCTCACGGGTGCTCATCTCGACCTCCCCGGTGCCCGCGGGATGCTGAATCCGCTCCGCGAGCCGAGCTGACCGATCGCGCCGGTCGGCGGCGGAACCGGGGGCGCCCGGCCGGTGTCCTCATGGTTGACGGGCACCGGTGGAGCGACGGGGGCGAGGGCGCGATGAGATCGTGGAGCAGGGTCGTGCTGGGTGCGGTGATCCTGGTGGCGGGGTGCACCGGGCCGGGCGCGCAGACCTCGCCGGTCGGCGCCCCGACCGGCACGGTCCCCGCCGCCCGGGCGGGCGGCGGCGCCGGCTGTGGCTCGCCGATCGCGACGGATGCGCTGCCCGACTGGGCGGACGCGGGTTTCCGCGGCGACGCGCGGGTCCCGCACGTCTTCGGTGCGGGGGGCGAGATCGTCGCGGTGCTGTTCGGCAACCCGCTGCGGGTGACCCGGACGGACGGCTCGACCAACAAGATCCTCTGGGTCGCCCGTACCGAGTCCACGCCTGAGGACGCGACGGCGTCGACCGACCTGACGATCACGGCGACGCTCGACGGCGTCGGCACTCGGGTGATCCGCCAGGTCGCGGGCGGCCCCGGCCCGTCGACCGTGGACCTGCCACAGGCGGGGTGCTGGCACCTTGACCTGCGGTGGAGCGGGGGTCAGGACACGATGGACCTCGTCTACGGCGAACGCTAGACCGGGCACGGCGGTCCGGGCGGTTCGTCCGGGCCGTCGGGTGAGGGCGGTCGGCGGCGGTCGCGTGGAGGCATTCACGGAGGTCTTGCGCCCATCATCGTATACAACATACGCTCCCCGAATCGCCCACTCGAGGAGCTCCCCATGACGTACCTCTCCTTCAGTGACATGACCATCCGCCGGCCTCGGCCCCTGCGGGCCGCGGCGGTGGCGGCCCTTTTGTGCACCGTCGCCGCGTGCTCACCGGTGTCCGACAGCGAGGGCGGCAGCCCGTCCGGCGGAAACCAGTCCGCCGGTCAGGACTCGTTCGGTTCGCCGGCGGACCCGTCCGCCGTGAAGGACGGCGGCCAGCTGGTCATCGCCCTCTCCGCGGAGCCCGACGCCCTCGACCCGACCCTGTCGCGAAGCCTCTACTCGCGCTACGTGTTCCAGGCCATGTGCCAGAAGCTCTACGACGTCGACGAGAAGGCGCAGGTCGTGCCGCAGTTGGCGACCGCCCTCCCGACCGTCAGCGGTGACGGGAAGACGGTGACCATCCCGCTGCGTCAGGACGCGAAGTTCGCGGACGGCACGGCGTTCGACGCCGCCGCGGTGAAGACCACGATCGAGCGGCACCTCACCAACGCCCGGTCGGCGCGCAAGAGCGAGCTCGGCCCCGTCGAGGCCGTCGACACGCCCGACGCGCACACCGTGGTCATCCGCCTGAAGCAGCCCTTCGCGCCCCTGGTCGGCGCACTCGCCGACCGCGCCGGCATGATCCTGAGCCCGAAGGCGGTGCAGAGCCTGGGCGACGACTTCGCCAGCGCCCCGGTCTGCGTCGGTCCGTTCAAGTTCGCCAAGCGGGTGCCCCAGAACTCCATCGACGTCGTGAAGGACCCCAACTTCTACGACGCGAGCAAGGTCCACCTGGACGGCATCTCGTGGCGGATCCTCACCGACGCGAGCATCCGCGCCGCCAACCTGCGCTCCGGCGATGCCCAGGTCGCCGACAGCGTCTCCACGCAGGACGTCGCCTCGCTGCAGCAGGACTCCGCGCTGACCGTGCTCCAGTCGCAGTCCCTCGGCTACCAGGGCCTCACCTTCAACATCGGCAACGTCGACGGCGTCGGCACCACCCCCAAGCCGATCAACCGTCCGATCGCCCAGAACGCCAAGGTCCGCCAGGCCTTCGAGCACGCGATCGACCGCAAGGCCCTCGTCCAGGCGGTCTTCAACGGGATCCCGGCGGTCGCCTGCTCGCCGATCTCACCCGGGAGCCCGTTCTCGACCCCCGAGGCGCAGGCGTGCCCGGCGCACGATCCCGCCAAGGCCAAGCAGCTGCTCGCTGAGGCCGGCGTGCAGACCCCGTACCAGGTGACCATGCTCGCCTCGAACACGCCGGACACGCTGCGGCTCGCCCAGGCGTTGCAGGCCATGGTGAAGGACGGTGGATTCGACCTCAAGATCAACCCGGTGGAGTACTCGTCGCTCCTCGACGAGCAGGACCGCGGCAACTTCGAACTGCTGCAACTGGGGTGGAGTGGGCGTATCGACCCGGACGCCAACATCACCAACTTCGTCGGCACGGGCGGCAGCCAGAACGTCTCCGGCTACAGCAACGCCCAGCTCGACGCCGCGCTGACCCAGGCCCGCCAGTCCAACGACCTTGAGGAGCGCAAGAAGCTCTACGGGCAGGCGGTGACGATCCTCCAGCAGGACGACGCGCTGATCTACCTCTACCGGCAGCGGAACCTGACGGCCTTCTCCAACAAGATCCAGGGCCTGCAGGTCTTCCCGGACGGCGTGATCCGCGCGGCCTTCGCCGGATTCACCAAGTAGGTCCTCGTGCTCCGATACCTGCTCACGCGCGCCTGGCAGTCGGCGTTGACCCTGCTGCTGTCGACGGTCGTGGTGTTCCTCGGCGTGCGGGCGCTGCCCGGGGACCCGGCCCTCGCCCTCGCGGGCGAGGACCGGTCCCCGGAGGCGCTGGCCGCCATCCGACACCACTACGGACTGGACCAGCCGCTGCCCCTGCAGTTCGCCCAGTACCTGGAACGCATGGCGCAGGGCGACTTCGGTGAGTCGATCCGCACCGGGATCCCGGTCTCCTCGATGCTCACCACCGCCCTGCCCGTGACGGTCGAGCTCGCCGTCCTGGCGATCCTCATCGCCGCGGTGCTGGGGGTCGGCGCCGGGGTGCTCGCGGCGGTCCGTCGCGGACACCCGGCGGAGTGGCTGGCCAACGGGCTGGCCCTGGTGGGCCTGTCGGTGCCGCACTTCTGGCTGGGCCTGCTCGCGATCCTCTACCTCTCCGTGGCGGCGGGACTCTTCCCGGCGTCCGGGTTCGTGCCGATCCTCGACGACCCGGTCGACAACCTGCACCACATCGTCCTGCCGGCCGTCATCCTCGGCACCGGGCTCGCCGCCATCATCATGCGGCAGACCCGCTCCGCGATGCTGGACTCGCTCTCCTCCGACTACGTGCGGACGGCGAAGGCGAAGGGGCTGCGGCCGCGGGCCGTGGTCACCCGGCACGCCCTGCGCAACAGCCTCATCGTGGTGGTGACGATCGTCGGCCTGCAACTCGGCGGCCTGATCTCCGGGGCGGTCGTCACCGAACAGATCTTCGGGCTCCCCGGCTTCGGCAAGATGACCATCGACGCCGTGTTCCAGCGGGACTACCCGGTGATCCAGGCGGTCGTTCTGCTCACCGCGACCGCGTACATCGTCATCAACTTCCTCGTCGACCTGCTCTACTCGGTCATCGATCCGCGGATCCGCGTGACGGGAGATCCGGCATGACCGTCCTCAGCGTGCCGATGGCGGACGCGGCCCCGGCCACGGTCACCCGACGCACCCGGGTCCTGCGCCGCCTGCGCCGCAACCCGCTCGCCATGATCAGCTTCGTGGTCCTCGCGCTCGTCGCCGTCGTGGCCCTGCTCTCGCCCTGGATCGCCCCCTACTCGGTCGAGCAGACCGACTTCGCCCACACGTTCTCGCCGCCGGGCACCCCCGGTCACCTGCTCGGCACCGACGACCTCGGCCGTGACGTGCTGTCCCGCATCATGTTGGGCGCCCGCGCGTCCCTGCAGGTCGGGCTCCTGGCCGTGGCCACGTCCCTGATCATCGGCGTGCCGCTCGGCCTCGCCGCCGGCTACTTCCGGGCCTGGGACGCGGTGATCTCCCGGTTCACCGACCTGCTGCTCGCGTTCCCGTTCCTGATCATGGCCGTCGGGCTGGCCGCCATCCGGGGTGCCAGCCTCGGCAACGCCGCCGTCGCCATCGGCATCGCCCAGATCCCCGGCGTGATCCGGGTCGTACGCTCGGACACGCTGCGGCTCAAGTCGCTCGACTTCGTCGCGGCGGCCGTCGTGGACGGCGCCGGCGACCTGTGGGTGCTCGCCCGGCACATCCTGCCCAACGCCACCTCCGTGATCCTGGTGCAGGCCACGGTCGCGATCCCCGCCGCGATCCTGGGCGAGGCGGTGCTGTCGTTCCTCGGCCTCGGCATCCAGCCCCCGGCGCCCAGCCTGGGCACCATGCTGGCCACCGCCCAGCAGTTCGCCGCCCGCGCCCCCTGGGCGGCGGTCCTCCCCGGCGTGGTGATCATGGGCCTGGCGCTGGCGTTCAACGTGTTCGGCGACGCGCTGCGGGACGCCCTCGACCCGAAGGGAGACCGATGATGACCACCGTCGAGGCGGCCGGGACGCCCGCCACCGCGGTCGCCGCGCCCGTCCTTCAGGTACGCGACCTCTCGGTGTCGTTCACCACCGAGGGCGGCACCGTCTCGGCGGTCGACCGGGTGAACCTGGACCTCGCCCCCGGCGAGATCGTCGGGATGGTGGGGGAGTCGGGGTGCGGCAAGAGCGTCACCGCGATGAGCATCGCCGGCCTCCTGCCCGACAGCGCCCGCGTCAGCGGCTCGGTGCGGCTGCGGGGCACGGAGCTGGTCGGAGCCCGGGAGGCGGTGCTGCGCCGCGTCCGGGGCAAGGAGATCGCCTACATCTTCCAGGAGCCGATGACCTCGCTGAACCCGGTGCTCACGGTGGGCCGACAGATCGGCGAGGTGCTGCAGGTCCACGAGCGGATGTCCCGACGGGCCGCCCGGGCGCGCGCCGTGGAACTGCTCGCCCTCGTGGGCATCCCGTCGCCCGCGGCCCGCGTCGACAACTACCCGCACCAGCTCTCCGGCGGCATGCGTCAACGCGTGATGATCGCGATGGCGGTGGCGTGCGGACCGAAGGTGCTCGTGGCCGACGAACCCACCACGGCCCTGGACGTGACCGTGCAGGCCGGCATCCTCCAGGTGCTGCGCGACATGCGGGACCGGCTGGGCACCACCATCCTCATCATCACCCACGACCTGGGCGTGATCGCCGACATCGCGGACCGCGTCCTGGTCATGTACGCCGGGCGGGTCGCCGAGCAGGCGCCGGTCACCGACCTGTTCGCGCATCCCCGCCACCGGTACACGGCCGGCCTGCTGTCCGCGTCCCCGACCCCGGGCCGGCACGCCGGCACCGACCGTCTGTCGGAGATCCCCGGTCTCGTCCCCGTCCTGTCCACCCAGCCCGACGCGTGCACGTTCGCGGACCGCTGCCCGGCGGCCGACGAGCGGTGCCGCGAGGCCGCGCCGCCGCTGGAACCGGTCCGCCCACCCGGGGCCGCAGCCGCCGCGACCGACCACCTCGCGGCCTGCTGGCACCCCTGCCCCACGCCCCGGACCCAGCCGGAGGAGACGAGCGCATGACGACCGAGCCCCACGCCCTCGACCTCGAGGACCTGGTGATGCACTTCGGGCCGGTACGCGCCGTCGACGGCGTGTCCCTGGCCATCCCGAAGGGTCGGGTCACCGCCCTGGTGGGGGAGAGCGGCTCCGGCAAGTCGACCGTCGGTCGCTGCGTCGTGCGGTTGGTGGAGCCGACCGAGGGCGTGGTCCGCATCGCCGGAGCCGACGTCACGCACCTGTCCCGTCGGCGGCTGCGCCGCCACCGCGGCGCGGTGTCCATCGTCTTCCAGGATCCCGCCGCCTCCCTCGACCCGCGCATGCTGGTGGGTGAGGTCGTCGCCGAACCGCTGCGGCTGTCCGGCCGCCGCCTCGGGCGCCGGGAACGGGACGCGCGGGTCGCCCGGGAACTCGAACGGGTGGGCCTGCGCGCCGAGGTGGCCCGTCGCTACCCGCACGAACTCTCCGGCGGGCAGCGACAGCGGGTCAGCATCGCCCGGGCCCTGATCTCCGAGCCCATGCTGCTGATCGCCGACGAGCCCACCAGCGCCCTCGACGTGTCGGTGCAGGCGTCGGTGCTGAACCTCCTCGCCGACCTGCAACGGGACATCGGCTTCGCCTGCCTGTTCATCACCCACGACCTGTCCGCCGTCGAGTACCTGGCCGACGACATCGCCGTCATGTACCTCGGTCAGCTCGTCGAGAAGGGTCCACGGGAGCAGATCTTCGCCCGCCCGGCCCACCCCTACACGCAGGCGCTGCTGGCGGCCGCGCCGGTTGCCGACCCGGTGCGTCAACGACGACGCCTGCCGGTGCTGCTCGGTGACGACCTTCCGTCGGCGTTGGACCCGCCGTCCGGCTGTCGCTTTCGGACCCGGTGCCCCCTCGCCTTCGACCGGTGCGCCACGGAGGTGCCGGCGCAGGTGCCGTTCGGCGCCGGAATGGCCGCCTGCCACCTGGTCCGACCCGACGGCGCCCGGCCCGACGTGCGGGCCGCCGACACGAGTGAGGTGTTGTCATGACGTTCACCACCAGGCCCACCCTCCAAGGCACCTTCGGCATGGTGTCCTCCACCCACTGGCTGGCGAGCCAGGCCGCGATGGGGATCCTCGAACGCGGTGGGAACGCCTTCGACGCCGCGGTCACCGCCGGGTTCGTCCTGCACGTCGTCGAACCGCACCTCAACGGGCCCGGCGGCGAGGTGCCGGCCATCGTGGCGACCGCCGACGACCCCACCCCGAAGGTGCTCTGCGGGCAGGGTCCGGCGCCGGCGGGCGCCACCATCGCGCACTTCCGGTCGCTGGGCATGGACCTCGTCCCCGGCTCCGGCCCGCTCGCCGCGGCCGTGCCCGGCGCCGTCGACGCCTGGCTGCTGCTGCTGCGCGACCACGGCACGCTGCGCGTCGAGGACGTCCTGGAACCGGCGATCGGGTACGCCGCCGCCGGACACCCGCTCGTCGCCCGGGTCGGCGAGACCGTGGCGGCCGTACGGGGGCTGTTCGAGGAGGACTGGCACACCTCGGCGCAGTTGTGGCTGCGTGCCGGCCGCCCGCCCGCCGCCGGTGAGCTGTTCACCAACCCGGCGTACGCCCGCACGCTCCAGGAGCTGGTGAAGGCCGGGCAGGCGGCCGGCACCGACCGCCAGGCGCAGATCGAGGCCGTCCGTCGCACGTGGAGCCAGGGCTTCGTCGCCGAGGCGATCGACCGGTTCAGCCGACAGCCGTTCCGGGACTCCAGCGGGCGGGCGCACCCCGGCCTCGTCACCGGCGCGGACCTCGCCGACTACTCCGCGACCTGGGAGGAGCCGGTCACCCTCGACTGGCACGGCTACTCGGTGGCGAAGACCGGCTTCTGGGGCCAGGGCCCGGTGCTGCTGCAGAGCCTCGCGGTCCTCGACGCGCTCGACGACCCGCGCGCCTACGACACGTCCACCGCGTACGGCATCCACCTCCAGGCGGAGGCGCTCAAGCTCGCCTTCGCCGACCGGGAGGCCTGGTACGGCGACAGCGCCGAGGTGCCCGCCAAGACCCTGATGTCCCGCGAGTACGCCCGCGAGCGGGCCGCCCTGCTGCACGACCGGGCGTCGACGGGGCTGCGACCGGGCCGGCCCGACGGCGCCGACCCGCTCCTGCCCGACCACGTCCGGCGGGGGCCGGGACGGTCCGGCGAACGGGTGGACGCCACGACGGGGGAGCCGACGGTGACCCGGGACGGCGTGACCCGCGGCGACACCTGCCACGTCGACGTGGTCGACCGCTGGGGCAATATGATCTCGGCGACGCCGAGCGGTGGCTGGCTGCAGAGCTCACCGACCATCCCGGAGCTCGGCTTCCCCCTCGGCAGCCGGCTGCAGATGTTCTGGTTGCAGGAGGGGCTGGCCTCGTCGCTCGCCCCCGGGCGCCGGCCGCGCACCACGTTGAGCCCGACGATGGTGCACCGCGACGGCGAGCCGCTGCTGGCGTGCGGCACCCCGGGCGGCGACCAGCAGGACCAGTGGCAGCTGCCGTTCCTGCTGCGCCACCTGGTCGGCGGCCACTCTCTCCAGGAGGCCATCGACGCGCCCGCCTGGCACAGCGCGAGCCCGCCGGCGTCGTTCTACCCCCGCGACAGCGAGCCGGGGGTCCTGGTCGTCGAGGACCGGGTCGGCGAGGACGTGCTGGCGGGTTTGCGGGCGTACGGGCATGAGGTGCGCGCGTCGGCGCCGTGGAGCCTGGGCCGGCTCTGCGCCGTCACCCGGGACCCGCGAACCGGGGTGCTGGCGGCCGGGGCGAACCCGCGGGGCATGCAGGGCTACGCGTGCGGCCGATGACGGTCAGCCGGCGCCGTAGCCGCCCTCGGCGTTCTCGTAGGCGGCCGCGGACGCCGCGTCGAGGTGGGCCAGGGCCGCCCGCTCGGCACGCTCGCCGTCGCCGGACTCGATGGCGTCGACCAGTTGGATGTGTTCGGCCCACGAGTGCGGAGCCCGCTCGGCGGCGCCCAGCCGGAAGACCCACTGCACATGGAGGTACAGTGCCTTGGCGATCGACGACAGCCAGGGGTTGCCGCTGATCTGGAGGATCCGCAGGTGCAGGGCGCTGTTCAGCTCGGCGACCCGGCGCAGGTCCTGCCGTTCCGTCGCGGCGCGGCCCTCGTCCAGCAGGGCCCGCAGACCGGCCACGTCCGCGGCCGTCGCCCGCTCCGCCGCCAGCCGGGCGGCCAGCGCCTCCAGCCGCTCGCGTACGGCGAACATGTCCCCGATGGTCCCGCTGCTGGGAGAGGCGACGACCGCTCCGCGCCGGGGCAGGATCACCACGAAACCCTCCGCCTCGGCCACCCGCAGTGCCTCGCGGACGGGGTTGCGGGACACCCCGAAGTCCTCGGCCAGCCGGTCCTCGGTCAGCCGCTCGCCGGGGCGGTAGTCGCCGTCGATGATGGCGGTCCGCAGGGCGGCGAGGACCTGGTCGCGTAGCGGCAGGTGTTGAGCGCCGAGCTTGTGCCGCAGGTCTTCAGCCAACCTGATCGCCTTCCCGTGACCCCGTCCCGACGGAGTGTATACGAAGAACAATCTTGGAAGGATGGCCGACAGTGCCGAGAACAGCGCCGAACGTCATCGGCCGGTCCGTCGAGACGAGCGCCGACCACCACCTGTCCGGACGACGGCACACCCTCGTCGTCGTCCTCACGTTCCTGACCGGCTCCGCCGACGCCATCGGCTTCCTCGCCCTGGGTGGCGCCTTCTCCAGCGTCATGACGGGGAACATGGTGCTGCTCGGGCTCTCGGCCGGCCGGGGCGACGCGGAGCTCGCCCTGACCTCCGGCTGCGCCATCGCCAGCTTCGTCCTCGGTGTCCTCGCCGGCGCCCGGCTCGCCGGCCGGCCGGAACCGGACGATCCCGTCTGGCCCCGACGGGTCACCTGGGCGCTGCTGCTGGAGCTGCTGGTGTTCCTCGTCTTCCTGGTCCTCTGGGAGGTCACCCTGCAGGACCGGGGGGAGCGCGCCGACCTGGCCCTGCTGATGCTGTCGGCCACGGCGCTGGGCGTGCAGAGTAGCGCCGTCCAACGGTTCGGGGTCCCCGGCCTGTCGTCCACGTATTTGACCGGCACCCTCACCAGCCTGATCGCCGGAGTCGCCGTACGCCGTCCCTGGCGCGGCCTGCGGCCCCACGCCCACGTCCTGGTCGCGCTGATGACCGGTGCCGCGGTCGGCGCGCTGGTCGCGCGGCACCTGCCGGCGTGGTCGCCGGTGCTGCTGATCGGGCCGCTGCTGCTCGTCGTCGCGGTCGCCTGGCCCATGACGGGCAAGCGGCCCGGCGCGGCGCCGGAGGGGCGGTAGGCGTCGCCGCACCACGACGGCCGTCGCGGTGTTGACGGGCGTCGGCGCGGCGGCGGACTACCCTGGCTCCCGTGGATCAAGAAGACCGGATCGCCCTGTTCCTCGACTACGAGAACCTCGCGCTGGGTTTCCGTGACCACCACGGCGGCGTGCCGTTCGACTTCCGCCCCATCGCCGACGCGCTCGCCGAGCGGGGGAGGGTGGTCGTGCGCCGCGCGTACGCGGACTGGTCGTACTTCGACGAGGACCGGCGGATGCTCACCCGCAACCACGTCGAGCTCATCGAGATCCCGCAGCGCATGGGTGCCTCCCGTAAGAACGCGGCCGACATCAAGATGGCCGTCGACGCCGTGGAGCTGGCCTTCGAGCGGGACTACATCTCGACGTTCGTGATCTGCACCGGGGACAGCGACTTCACCCCCCTGGTCCACAAGCTCCGCGAGCTGAACAAGCGTGTCGTCGGCGTCGGGGTGGAGAAGTCCACCTCCGCGCTGCTCCCGCCCGCCTGCGACGAGTTCCTCTTCTACGACCGGCTGGAGGGCGTCGAGATCCCGCCCGCCCGGTCCCGCCGGGCGCGTCCCGCCCGCCAACCCGGCGCCGACACCGCGCCGGCCGAGGTCTCGCCGCACGAGGCTCCGCAGGCCGGGACCCCGCGGCACGAGGCTCCGCCGCGCGAGGCGGAGCCCGAGGCGCAGGCCGCCGAGGAGGCGGCACGCGACGTCGACCGGCTCGCCGCCCTGGTGGCCCAGACCGTCGCCGGCCTGCAGGGCGGTGCCGGTGGCGAGGTGACCGCCTCCCGGCTGAAGCGGACGCTGCTGCGCAAGGACCCGACCTTCACCGAGTCCGACTACGGCTTCCGTACCTTCGGGGAGCTGCTGCGGCACCTGGCCGGGACCAACGTGGTCGAGCTGGCCGAGGGCCCGGCCAAGGGCGACCCCGAGGTCTCGCTGCCCGAACACGGTGACCGGGAGGTCGCCTTCGGGCTGCTCCGGTCGGTGGTCGTCGACATCACCGGCGGCGACGGTGCGGTGGCGCTGTCCGGCCTGAAGGACCAGCTGCGCCGGGCGCGTCCCGACTTCAGCGAGCAGAAGCTGGGCTACCGCAGCTTCCTGCAGTTCTGCAAGGCCGCCGCCACCGCCGGTGCGGTGCGGCTGCGGTGGAGTCCGGAGGCCGACGACTATCTCGTCACCCCGCAGAGCGGCTGAGACGCCGCGGCCGCCCGGTCGGCTGCGAGCGCCGCGGTCACCCGGCCGGGGAGTGCCGGGTGACCACGCCCTCGCGCCCGGCGCGTCCGACGCGCGGGTCAGCGGCGGTCAGCGTTCGAGCGCCGGGTCGCCGGCCAGCAGGTCGGCGAGCGCGGCGACCCCGCGCTGGTCGGCGAAGGCGATCAGCGTGTCGTCGCCGCGCAGGACGAAGTCCGGGGTCGGCGCGGCGATGACCTGCTCGCCGCGGACGACGGCCACGATGGAGGCGCCGGTGCGGGTACGCGCCCGCGTGTCACCGATCGTCCGACCCGCGTACGGGGAAAGGGCCGGCAGGCGCACGCGGACGGCCGCGACGCCGTCGACCTGACGCTCCAGCTCGGCCACGTGGTCCACGGTGACCGGACGGTCCAGCGCGTCGGCGACCCAGCGCGCCTCGTGCGGTTCGAGGACGACGGTGGCGATCGCCCGCTCGGTGTCCTCGGGGTCGTAGACGACGAGGTCACGCCGGCCGGTGAAGTGACACACCACGCCGAGGCGATGCCCGGCGCGGGTGGTGGTGGCCCACCCGACGCCGACCCCGGGCAACGCGGTCCGTTCCATCATCATCGTCACCCTCCCGTCGACGGTGTTCCGCGACCTGCCTCCAGGATGGGTCGGCGCGCGGGTGTCCCGCATCGGTGCCGGCACCCATTCGCCGTGTCTCCGGGGTCGCCGACCGGCCGGAAATGGGGGTCCGCCCCGATGCCGTCCGGCCCGCGACGCGGAAGTCTGGGGGTGCGGGGGCTCCGGTTCGGGGCCCCCGACCAGCCTGCGCGGGGCCGCGGGCACCGTTAGACAGGACGGGCGGAACGCGTCGGGAGGGAGGCCGTCACCATGTCGCTGTCGCTGTTCTGGCGGATCTTCCTGCTCAACGCCGCGGTGCTCGTCCTCGCGACGGTCCTGCTGCTGCTCGGTCCGGTGACCGTGTCGGCGCCGGTCGTGCTGACCGAGGTGGTGGTGCTGACCGTCGGTCTCGCGGCGATGCTGGTGGCCAACGCGCTGCTGCTGCGCGTCGGCCTGGCGCCGCTGCAACGGCTGACCCGCACGATGCGCACGATCGACCTGCTGCGTCCCGGGCACCGGCTGGCGGTCACCGGCCAGTCCGGCATCGCCGACCTGATCCGTACCTTCAACGCGATGCTCGACCGGTTGGAGGCCGAGCGGGCCACCAGTGCGGCGCGGGCGCTGTCCGCGCAGGAGGCCGAGCGGCGGCGCATCGCCCGGGAACTGCACGACGAGATCGGCCAGACGCTGACCGCCGTGCTGCTGGACCTCAAGCGCGTGGCCGATCGGGCACCGGAGCCGATGCGCGACGAGCTGCACCAGGTCCAGGAGAGCACCCGTAACAGCCTCGACGAGATCCGCCGGATCGCCCGTCGGCTGCGCCCCGGCGTCCTCGACGAGCTGGGCCTGGCCAGCGCGCTCAAGGCGCTCACGACCGAGTACCGCACCGCCGGGCTGGCCGTGCACCGCGACATCGCGGCGGACCTGCCCGACCTCGACGACCAGGTCGAGCTTGTCCTCTACCGGACGGCGCAGGAGGGGCTGACCAACGTCGTCCGGCACTCGGGGGCGCGCAACGCCCACCTGGTGCTGCGCCGGGCCGGCGGGGGCATCGAGCTGCGGGTCCGGGACGACGGCCGCGGGCTCCTGGCCACGCCCGAGGGCGCCGGCATCCGCGGCATGCGGGAGCGCGCCCTGCTCATCGGCGCCGACCTCAGCATCGGGCCGGGTGCGACCGGCGGCACCGACGTGTGTCTGCGGGTGCCGCTGCGAGAGGGGACGACCTGACCATGGCCGAGCCCACCCGCATCCTCCTCGCCGACGACCACGGTCTGGTCCGCCGTGGGGTCCGTCTGATCCTCGACGGTGAGCCCGACCTGACCGTCGTCGCCGAGGCGGCCGACGGGGCCGAGGCCGTCGAGCTGGCCCGTGCCACCTCCCCGGACCTGGCGATCCTCGACATCGCGATGCCCCGGATGACCGGTCTGCAGGCCGCCCGGCAGATGTCGCGAGCCCTGCCCGACCTGCGGATCCTGATGCTGACCATGTACGACAACGAGGCGTACTTCTTCGAGGCCCTCCGGGTCGGCGCCGCCGGGTACGTGCTCAAGTCGGTGGCCGACCGCGACCTGATCGACGCCTGCCGGGCGGCGATGCGGGACGAGCCGTTCCTCTACCCGGGCACCGTCACCACGCTCGTCCGCGACTATCTGGAGCGTGGCGTCAACCCGGACACGGTCGCCGCGCGGCGGATCACCGAGCGCGAGGAGGAGGTCCTCAAGCTGGTGGCCGAGGGACACAGCAGCAAGGACATCGCGGATCTGCTGTTCCTCAGCGTCAAGACCGTCGAGCGGCACCGCTCCAACATCCTGCAGAAGCTCGGGCTGCGCGACCGGCTCGAACTCACCCGCTACGCCATCCGGGCCGGTCTGATCGAGCCCTAGGGTCGGTGCCGTGGGACGGCACCGACCCTGCGTCCGGGGTCAGGCCGCCGCGCCGCCCCGGGCGGCCGTCACCACCTTGCCCCGCTCCGATTCGGGGAAGCGGTCGAGCATCGCCCGCAGCTCGTCGGCGCTGACGTTGGCGCCGAACGACTCGCTGCCCGGTTCGAGGCGTACGCCCTCGGCGAGCGGGCCGGCCACGACGGGGTCGAACCCGAGGGCGTCCACCAACGCGGAGACCGTCGCGACGTCGTCGGGGTCGTCCCCGGCGACCGCGATGGCCTTGCGGCCGGCGGCGCCGGCCAGCCGGGCCTCCTCCTCCAGGTCGTGGTAGCCCATGTGGTTGAACGCCTTCACCACCCGCGAGTCGGGCAGGAACGCCTGGACGGTCTCGCTGGAGGACGTACGCGGGTCGGTCAGGTCGTCGCGGATGCCGTCGACCTCCCACCAGTAGTTCATCGCGTCGACGACGAGCTTGCCGCGCAGCGCCTGAACCGGGATGGTGCGGTACTTGCCCAGCGGGAGGGCGAGCACGACGATGTCGGCGGCGGCCACGGCGTCCTCGGCGGTGGTGGCGACCGCTCCGGGCGTGAGCACCTCGATGGTGAGGGCGATCTTCGCCGGGTCGCCGGAACCGGCGACGAGCACCCGGTGGCCGGCGGCCAGGGCGAGCCGGGTGAGCACGGTGCCCACCTTGCCGGCACCGAGGACACCGATGGTCTGAGGCCTGTCGTTCATGTCTTCCTTCCGCGTTGCGGCGACGGGTCGGCCGGCCGGTTGGTCAGCCGGCCAGGATGTCACGGACCAGCGGGATCACCCGGCTGCCGTACAGCTCGACCGCCCGCATGCGGGCGCTCACCGGCTGGGCTCCCGCGGTGTAGATGAGGTCGAACCGGCCGACACCGAGAGCGCGGATGGCGCGCGCGATCCGCCGGGCGACGGTCTCCGGGGAGCCGATGTAGAGCGAGCCGTGCTCCACCTCGGAGTCGAACTCCTCGCGGCGGATCCGCGGCCAGCCGCGCAGCGCGCCGATGCGGTCCCGCATCACCCGGTAGTACGGCCAGTACAGCTCCTTGGCCTGCTCGTCGGTGTCGGCCACGAAGCCCGGCGAGTGCATGCCGACCGGGTGCGCGGTCGTGCCGAGCTGCTCGGCCGCCCGACGGTAGAGGTCGATGTAGGGCGCGAAGCGGTCCGGCGCGCCGCCGATGATGGCGAGCATGAGCGGCAGGTTGTAGCGGGCGGTGCGGACGACCGACTGCGGCGACCCGCCGACGCCGACCCAGGTGCGCAGTCGCCCGGATTCCGTCTTGGGGAAGACGTCGGCGTCCTTGAGCGGGGCGCGCAGGTTGCCGCTCCAGGTGACCGGCTCCTCGTCCAGCAGCTTGACGAACAGCTCGATCTTCTCTTCGAACAGCGCGTCGTAGTCCGCGAGGTCGTAGCCGAACAGCGGGAACGACTCGGTGAACGAGCCGCGCCCGAGGATGACCTCGGCCCGGCCGTGCGACAGCGCGTCCACGGTGGCGAAGCGTTGGAAGACGCGGACCGGGTCGTCGGAGCTCAGCACCGTCACCCCGGACGCCAGCCGGATCCGTTCGGTGCGGCTGGCGATGCCGGCCAGCACCGTCTCGGGCGTGGAGATCGAGTATTCGGGTCGGTGGTGCTCGCCGAGGGCGATGACGTCGACGCCGAGCTGGTCGGCCAGCACGGCCTCCTCGACGACCTGCCGGATCGCCGCCGCGTGCGACAGCGGCCGGCCGGCGTCGTCCTCCGGCACGTCGCCGAAGGTGTCGAGACCGAACTCGAGGTCAGACATGGGTGGGCTCCTTCGCCAGTAGCTCCCGGACCCGCGGGGCCACCTCGCTGCCGAGCAGCTCGATGGTGCGCGCGCGGGCCTGTCGGGGCAGGTGCATGATGTCGTATTTCAGGTCGAAGCGGCTCAACCGCAGATCGCGGGCCACCGCGGCGATCTTGCGCGCCACCGTCTCGGGTGATCCGACGAACAGCGCGCCGGTGTCGATTTCCGCCTGGAAGCGTGCGCGGTCCGGTTTGTAGAAGCCGCGCTCGGCGGCGAGCTGGGCCACGACGGGCTGCCAGTGCCGCCACCACGTCTCCACCGCCTCCTTGTCGGTCTCGGCGACGAGTCCGAGAGAGTGCTGCCCGATCGGCTGCGCGGTATGCCCGAACTGGTCGAGTGCCTGCTGGTAGAGCTCGACGTGACCGGCGAACCGCTGCGGCCGGCCGCCGATGATCGCGAGCATGAGCGGCAGCCCGTAGCGGGCGGCGCGGATCACCGAGTTCGGGCTTCCGCCGACGCCGATCCAGGTCGGGATCCCACCGGGCCGCATCCGCGGGTGCAGCCGCTGGTCGACCAGCGGGGCGCGTACGGTGCCGGACCAGGTGACCGATTCCTCCCGCTGGAGCCGGACGAACAGGTCGAGCTTCTCCTCGAACAACCGCTCGTAGTCGGCCAGGTCGTAACCGAACAGGGGGAACGACTCGGTAGCCGACGCCCGTCCGAGCACCAACTGCGCGCGGCCGTTCGACACCGCGTCGAGGGTCGCGAACTCGTGGTAGAGGCGTACCGGGTCGTTGGTGCTGAGCACCGTGACCGAGGTGCCGAGGCCGATCCGTTCGGTCGCGGTCGCGGCGGCGGCGAGCAGCACCGGGGTGGCCGAGTCGTTGTGCCCGTCCCGGTAGTGCTCGCCGACGCTGAACACGTCCAGCCCGACGGACTCGGCGAGCCGCGCCTCGTCGACCAGGAGGCGCACCGTCTCGGCGTCGCTCAGGACGCGGTCGCCGTCGGTGGCCACCTCCCCGAACGAGTTCAGCCCCAGCTGGAAGTCGTGTGCTGTCATCGTCTCCTCCTCCTGTCCGCTCCCCCTGGTGGTGGTGCTCACCGCGGCGGAGACCTGCCGATTGACATGTCAAACATGGTAGCTTGAGATTGACATGTCAATTGGGAGGGCATGATGACGAGGGCCACACCCGGGAACGGGCGCAGCCGCCAGCTGCCGACCGCCGAGGAGCTGCGGGTCTGGCGGGACTTCATCGAGACGACCGAGGTCCTCCGGTCCCGCATCGCGTCCCGCCTGCAGAGCGAGTCCGCCCTCTCCCCGGGCGACTACGCGGTCCTGCTCGCCCTCACCGAGGCGCAGGGCCACGGCATGCGCTCGTCCGAGCTCGCGGCGCACATCGGCTGGGAGCGCAGCAGGCTCTCCCACCACCTGGGGCGGATGGAGCGGCGCGGGCTGATCAGTCGCCAGGAGTGCGCCACCGATCCGCGCGGCGCCGAGATCCTGCTCACCCCGGCCGGCGCCGAAGCCTTCCAGCGGTCCACGGTCCCGCACCTGCGCGCGATCCGGGAGCTCTTCGTCAACGCGCTCACACCGGACCAACTCGCCGCGGCGGGTGAGATCGCGGCGGCGCTGCGCGGCAACCTGGCCCCACCGCAGCGGCCGGCCTGAGCGCCCGCCGCCCCGCGTCCGCCTCGGCGGACGGGGGCGGTCAGCGCACGGCGACCAGCCGAAACCGCTCCAGCACCGCCAGGGTGTCGTCGTCCACGGTGAAGTCCCGGTCGCCCAGCCAGCCCCGGTAGTCCGCGCCGTGCCAGTACGCCTCGTGCCCGGCCCGCCAGGCGGCCACCGAGTCGTCCCCCTCGCCCTCGTCCACCGCGTGCCGCAGATCGACGTCACCCAGCCGGCAGACCCGCACCTCGGTCAGCTCGATCACCGCGACCCGGCGACCGGCGGAGTCGACCACCGCCGCCCGGTGGCCCACGACGGGAAGCGGCTCACCGTCGATCTCGTAGTCCTGCAGCAGACCGGTCGTGGTGGTCTTCGTCCCGTCGAGCACCGCGGCCACCAACCGGTCCCGCAGCGGACCGGGAAAGGCGAACTCGAACGCGGGCAGATCGTCGATCATCGGGGGAGGATAGCGGGGGGCTCCGTCACGAGCGGGTCAGGTCGGCCGGCGGGCCCGGACGCGACTCGGGGTCACCGACGAGAGCCGCCGGCGCCCGCATGCGCCACGCGTCGGTGACGAGCTCCTCCAGACGGACCGCGTCGACCCGATCCAACCGGAGCATGACCAGCGGCAAGCCGTCGTAGGCGGGGGTGGTGAAGAACAACTCGGGCTCACCGAGCAGCAGCGCCTGCTTCTCCGCCTCGTCGCCGACGTACAGCACTGCCACGTCGGTGCGGATGACCCGTGGGCGGCCGGGACGGCGTTCCGGGTAGGACCAGACGAAACCCTTGTCGGCGACCCGGAAGTCGAAGCCGTCGCTGTCGATCTCGACGACGTGCGGCAGGGCCAGCGCCAGCCGTCGGACGTCGTCGGCGTCAGCCATCGAGGTCCCCTCCACTCGGATCTCGCACCCATACAGACTAGACCGCGCGCCCACGGTCGACGGCGATCGACCGCCGCCGGCTGTTTGCCGGCGCGACGGCAGGGTAGGGGGTTGGTCGTGACCAACCCTGAGCAGAACGGGCAGCAGGAGCGAGCTCTCGAGACCGGCGAGGTCCACCAGGACGCCGAGGGCCGCCGGACCGGCGATCCGCGCGCCGGGGCCGCGCACGCGGACAGCGAGGCCGACCGCAACGCCGAGCACCTGGCGCGCGGCGAGGTCGGCCCGGGCGTTCCGGAGCGGTGACCGACGCCCGGGGTACGCGTCCCGCGGCCCGGTCCCGCCGGACCTGCCCCGCTCACCCCCGCACCGGGGCGCCCTCTCCTCGGTCGCCGGTCAGGATGACGAGTTGCCGCGTGGCCCGGGTCATCGCGACGTAGCGGTCGACCGCCCCTTCGACGCCGTCGCCGAACGACTCCGGGTCGACGAGCACGACCAGGTCGAACTCGAGCCCCTTCGACAGCTCCGGGGCCAGCGACCGCACCCGGGCGCTCCCCCGGAAGGTGGGGTCACCGATGACGCAGGCGATGCCCTCGGCGTGTGCGGCGAGCCAGTCGTCGAGGATCGCACCGAGCTCCGACGTCGATCCGTGCACGACCGGGAGACCGGCGTCGCGGACGGACGTCGGCACGTTGGCGTCCGGGAGCACCGCGCGGATGACCGGCTCGGCCTGCGCCATCACCTCCGCCGGCGTCCGGTAGTTGACGCGCAGCGCGGCCAGGTTGATCCGGTCCAGCCCCACCCGCTCCAACCGCTCCCGCCACGACTCGGTGAACCCGTGCCGGGCCTGCGCGCGGTCCCCGACGATGGTGAGGCTGCGCGACGGGCACCGGGACAGCACCATCTGCCACTCCGCGTCGGTCAGCTCCTGCGCCTCGTCGACCACGATGTGCGCGAACGGGCCGGCGAGCAGGTCCGGGTCGTCGCCGGTGAGCGCCGACTCGTCGACCAGCGCGTCCCGCATGTCCTGGCCGACCAGCATCGGCAGCACCCCCTCCCCGTCGTCGTACGTGTGGGCCGCGAGCAGGTCGTCGACGACCCGGGCCATGCGTTCGCGCTGGTCGGCGACGGCCGCAGCCTGCCGGCGTCGACGTCGGGACGCCTCCGGGTCACCCAGCCGCCGCCGAGCCGCGTCCAGCAGCGGCAGGTCGGACACCGTCCAGGCGTGCGGGTCGGCGCGCTGCAACGTCCGGACCTCGTCCGGGCCGAGCCAGGGCGCGCACCGGCGCAGGTACGCGGGGACCGACCACAGGTCACCGACCACGTCGGCCGCCTCCAGCAGCGGCCACGCCCGGTTGAAGGCCGTGAGCAACGCGCGGTTGCGCGGCAGCGACCGCCGGAGAACGTCCTCCGGCGCGTCACCGTCGTGCCGGTCGACCAAGATCGTCAGCAGCTCCTCCCAGATCCGGTCCCGCGCCTCGTTGTGCGGCGTGCCCGGATCGGGCGCCTCGAACGCCTCGGCCCAGTCGTCGGCGGTCAGCCGGATCTCCGCCCAGTCGGTCTCCACGGTCAGTTCCGTGGTCGGTGGCTCCTCGTAGAACCGGACCGCCGCCTCGATCACCGCCACCAGGTCCGCCGACGACTTCAGCCGGGCCACCTCCGGATCGGCCTCGACCCCCGCCGTGGCCCCCTCCGCGACCAGGTCCCGCAGGGTGCAGATCTGCACGCTCTCCTCGCCGAGGCTGGGCAGGACGTCGCCGACGTACGCCAGGTAGGGCTGGTGCGGGCCGACGACCAACACGCCGCCGCGGCGGTGACGCAGGCGCGGGTCGGCGTACAGGAGGTAGGCGGTGCGGTGCAAGGCGACCACGGTCTTGCCCGTACCGGGACCGCCGTCGACCACGAGCGCGCCGTCGGAGCCCGCGCGGATGATGGCGTCCTGGTCGGCCTGGATCGTGCCGAGGACGTCGCGCATCCGCCCCGAGCGGCTGCCACCCAGGCTCGCGATGAAGGCGGACTGGTCGTCGAGCGCCGCGTGCCCCGCCAACCCGTCCGGGGTGAACACCTCGTCCCAGTAGTCGCTGATCCGGCCGAGGGTCCAGCGGTACCGGCGCCGGCTGGCCAGTCCCATCGGGTTGGCGTGCGTCGCCGCGAAGAACGGCTCGGCCGCGGGGGAGCGCCAGTCGAGCAGCAGCCGACGCCCCGCGCCGTCGGTGAGCCCACGCCGCCCGACGTACACCGGCTCGCCGCCGTCCGCGCCGACCATGCGCCCGAGGCACAGGTCCACGCCGAAGCGGCGCAGGCCGCGCCGCTGCGTGCTGAGCCGGCGGATCTCCGCGTCCCGGTCCGACGCCGCCCGGCCCTTGCCCCCGGGTGCCCTGCGCGCCGCGTCGAGACGGTCGGCCAGGTCGGTGTCGAGCCGGTCGAGGGCCCCCGCGAGCGCCGCGAAGTACCGCTCGTCGGCGGCGATCAGATCCGCGTCGGCCTTGGGGGAGAGGTGCTCGGGAAGGTCGAACACGCTGGTGGTCCGGGTGTTCACGGGTTGTCCCCCATTTCCGCAGGTGCTTGCCTCGGTCGGCGATTCTGCGCCCTGACCTGGGTCTTGCGGCAAGCCCCCGGGTGGGGTATAGCTTGAAAATGGAGGGGGCGCCGTCGCCTGCGATGGCGGTGCTCCGGCCGCGCGGCGAGCAGTTTCTCCGCCGACTCCACGTGTTGATCTCATCGAGACCCCGCCCGCTCCCTCCGTGATCTGCGACAACACCCCGGTCGGCCCCCGCGCGACCGTGTCGGTGCGGCACCGGACGGCGAATGGTTGCCGAACGCAACCAGACACGCCATCTGCCGTCCACCCGGCGTCGGTAGCTTCCCGACGCCAGTCATCACGAAGCACCGCACAAGGGGTGGAACATGAGCACGGTGGACCGTCGCACCTTCCTCAAGATGGTGGGAGCGCCCGCGGTGGGCGCGGCACTTCCGGCGAGCCTCGACAAGGCCCTCGCCATCCCGGCCAACAACAAGACCGGCTCCATCAGGGACGTCGAGCACGTCATCATCCTCATGCAGGAGAACCGTTCGTTCGACCACTACTTCGGCACCCTGCGGGGCGTACGCGGTTTCGGCGACCCGCATCCGGTGACCCTGCCGTCCGGAAAGGACGTCTGGCACCAGCCCGACGGCGACGGTGAGCTGCTGCCGTTCCGGCCCGAGGTGAAGGACCTCGGCCAGACCTTCCTGCCGGACCCGCCGCACGGCTGGAACGACGGGCACGCCGCCTGGAACGAGGGCCGCTTCGACCAGTGGGTGCCCAACAAGGGCGTCACCGCGATGACCTACCACACCCGCCAGGACCTCGCCTACCACTACGCGCTCGCCGACGCGTTCACGGTCTGCGACAGCTACCACTGCTCGCTGATGGGGCCGACCGACCCGAACCGCTACCACATGTGGAGCGGCTGGGTCGGCAACGACGGCAAGGGCGGCGGCCCGGTCATCACCAACGCCGAGGCCGGCTACGACTGGTCGACCTACCCGGAGCGGCTGGAGCGCAACGGCGTCTCCTGGAAGATCTACCAGGACGTCGGCAACGGCCTCGACGCCGCCGGCTCCTGGGGCTGGACCAACGACCCGTACATCGGCAACTACGGCGACAACTCGCTGCTCTACTTCCACCAGTACCAGAACGCGAAGCCCGGCACCCCGCTCGCCGACAAGGCCAAGACCGGCACCGAGGTCCGCACCCAGGGCCGCGACCCGGAGGCGCTGCTCGCCGACTTCCGAGCCGACGTCGAGGCGGGACGTCTGCCGCAGGTCTCCTGGATCACCGCGCCCGAGGCGTACACCGAGCACCCGAACTGGGAGCCCGCCTTCGGCTCCTGGTACATCTCGCAGGTCATCGACATCCTCGCCGCCAACCCGGAGGTGTGGAGCAGGATGGCGCTGTTCATCACGTACGACGAGGAGGGCGGCTTCTTCGACCACGTCGTCCCGCCGACCCCGCCGCAGAACCGCGAGCAGGGTCTGTCGACCGTCCCGACCACCAACGAGATCTTCCCCGGCGACGCCGCCCACCCCGCCGGGCCGTACGGGCTCGGGATCCGGGTGCCGATGATCATCGTGTCGCCGTGGACGCGCGGCGGCTGGGTCAACTCCGAGGTGTTCGACCACACCTCGCTGATCAAGTTCCTGGAGACGCGGTTCGGCGCGGGCCGGCCCGACCTCGTCGAGTCCAACATCACCCCGTGGCGGCGGGCCGTCGTCGGAGACCTCACCAGCGCCTTCGACTTCCGGACCCCGAACCGGGACCGGAACGTCAGGCTGCCGGACACCGACGACTTCAAGCCCGCGGACCTGGTCCGGCACCCCGACGAGGTGCCGGTCCCGCCGGCGGACCAGCGGCTGCCGAAGCAGGAGCCGGGTGTACGCCCGGCGCGGGCCCTGCCGTACACCCTGCACGTCACCGGCCGGGCCGCAGACGACGGCTTCCGCATCGACTTCCGCAACACCGGCGCGGCCGGCGCGGTCTTCCAGGTGCGCCAGGCCGGCAGCGACGACGCCCCGCGCACCTACACCGTCGAGCCGGGCCGGCAGCTGAGCGACACCTGGCCGGGGCAGTCCGGGCACGACCTGTCCGTGCACGGCCCGAACGGTTTCTTCCGCCGGTTCGCCGGCGGTCGGCACGCCGCCGACCTGGAGATCACCCCGTCCTACGAGGAGCACGGCTACCAGCTCGTCCTCGACATCGTCAACCACGGGTCGAAGCGGGTCGAGGTGAGCGTCCGCGACGGCTACCATGGCCGCCCCGTCACGCTGTCGCTGCGGCCCGGTGCCACCGAGCGGGCGAAGTGGACGCTGGAGCGCACCCACGGCTGGTACGACCTGACGGTCACCGTCGTCGGTGACCCCGGCTTCGCGTACCGCTACGCCGGCCACGTCGAGAACGGCAAGGACAGCATCAGCGACCCGGCGCTCGGCGGGCTCGTCTAGGGCGTGTCTCCTGGATCTTGGGTGCAGATTCGGCTATCCACGTCTGTCGTGAGTGGGCGGTTTGAACTGACCGAGGTCGAGTACGCGCGGA